>NZ_JBIWHY010000025.1:0-52401 GCF_044764345.1 Bacillus sp. NPDC094106
TCTAAAAGTTTGTATAAACAGATACAACATATTCCTGTAGAAACAAGACAAACGTATCTACGGATTGCGTAAGCAAGAAGTAGTAGAAGGTGTGTCCCCACCCTCATCCGTAAGGATGTGTTGCTGATAGAGACAAGCTACCTGCCTTGCTATCTTTGTAGATAGTGTAGAAAAGGATAACCCTTATCTACGTCCTAAGAAAGGTTTTTTTGTAATCATCAGAAACCCTCACTTCAAGCTATGCTAAGTGGGGGAGGTTCATTAAGGTAAACGAGTAAGGAATGAGAGGATTTTATGAATGAAAAAATAGTTATTATGGAGTACAGTAATGGACAACTTTTTGCATTGTTTAAAGATAAAACGAGAAGGAGCATCAGTAGAGGTGAATTGTGGTTAATTAAACTGGCTCAACAACATCGTAAGAATTCAAAAATAGAATATGTTGAGTTAACTGAGCTTGAGGTTACAATTAGATTGGGCTTTATTAGAAGGTTTATGGAAAGTAATACATTTGAGGGTTCTGAGGGAAAAACTCAATTGAATTATTACGTTGAGAGGATGAATTTTTATCATCAGTATGGAATTATCTCTGATAAAGAGTTTGAGGAATTCATAAATAAAATAGAACAATAGGATAATGCGGTTCACTGTTTATATTCCCACAGATATCATGACGTATATTCATAGGTGTTGTCGCACTTATGTATCGTTCGAGTACTGTATACTCTGTTTCATGAATATCTGTAACTTGTTTTAGGAATTCTGCATGTGTCTTTTTTCTAACCATATGTACACCTCACTTTTAATCAAAATAAAAAAGCATACTTAGTTTTTACTAAGTATGCTTCCGCTCTCTTTTTCGGAATTTTCTTTATTTGAACGCACTGTAGAAAAATCCGACAATAATTGTCACAGCTCCGAGCCCTGCCGCAGCAATACCACTCCAAATCAAACCTGTTAACGCTTGAGAACGAGCTTGTGGGTTACCCGCAGATGCACCAAGTTTCATGAATTGAAAAATGAAGAACATAATCATAGAAACTGCACCAATACCAGAGACACCAACGATAAAGTTACGGTATTTTTTAATGAAGTTTGTCCAAGCAGAACCACTTTTTGCGGAATTGCTCATACCTCCTCCATCCAGTGATAAAGAACCATCATCACCAACAGTTACATTCACTTCACCGATTTGTCCCTCTGCATGTGCTTGCATCACAGGTAGTCCAAAGCCCATCATCATCACAAGAGTTAAGAAGAAAGCCATAATTCCGTTTTTCACGGAAAGTTGTTTTCTTTCAATAGCTTCTGTCATGGCGACACACCTCCTACTACTATTCATTTTTAAAAGTCATTTAGTTCGACTTTCATTTAATATAGTCAACGATTTAATGTTGATTATAATGTATAGTATTACGGATTGTGCTATTTCATAACTCAATCATGCATGAAATATGTCGTATCCCATGTTTAGCTAATAAAAAATTCTTTCGTAACTGTAAATTCAGTCAACTCTTCATCCATAAGCATTTCATATAATAATTCATTCATTTTTTTAGCAATAATACTTGTAACCCCTCTGGCTCCCAAGCCCTTATGTATTGCTTCAATTGCAATATATTCAATCGCTTCACTCGTGAAGTCTAACTTTTTATGTTCTTCTTGAAATAATTTTTGATATTCAGGAATAATGGCCCCCTTTGGTTTCACTAAAATATCTATCATGTTCTCTTTTGTTAGTGCGTTTAGTTTAAGTATTAATGGAATACGACCAATAAACTCTGGAACCATACCAAACTCTATTAAATCTTCTGTCTTTATAGGACTTTCATAGTTTTCTTCCAACTGATTCATCTCAGTAAATCCAATTGTTTTTGAAACAGTCCTATTTTTAACAATCTCATCTAACCCCCCAAACGCTCCTGCAAACACAAATAAGATATTAGATGTGTTCATTGTGACAGTTGTTTTTTTTATTAATTTTTGATTGATATCTATTGTAAAATTACTACCTTCTATCATTTTTAATAATGCTTGTTGAACTCCCTCTCCTTGCGGGTCCCTTGTACTGGAGTTTGATAACCTCTTGGCTAATTTATCTACTTCATCAATAAATACAATTCCTTTTTCCGCAGAAGAAACATCACCATTTGCTTCTTGAAGTAAAGTTATTAAAATACTGTCTACATCTTTTCCGATATATCCTGCTTCTGTTAGTGAAGTTGCATCTATAATTGATAATGGAACATTTATAAGTTTCGCCATTGTTTCAATTAGATAGGTTTTACCACTCCCGCTATCTCCAATTAAAAGAACATTGTTTTTAGGGATAGTGCTTTTGATTTTGCTGTTGATTCTCTTGTAATGATTATATATTTCAACTGTAAGTATTTTTTTGGCATTTTCTTGCCCAATCACATATTCATCTAATCTCTTTTTCAATTCATGAGGTTTTAAAAGATTTGAATATAGTGGAGATGCTTCTTTTTTATTTGTATTCGTATTTCTATTATTCTCTAACTTTCCATAAAAATGTTCGTAAGCAATTGGTGAACAACTCTTACAAATTCCAATTCCTCTTTGTATACCTGGCAAGAAATCATCTTTTTTATAACCACAAAATGAGCATTTTTTCCCCATATATGCATCCCTCCCTATGCAAATTAATAATTAATTATATGAATTTATTTTTACTATAGTCAACACGGATAACTATCTATTCCTTC
This sequence comes from Bacillus sp. NPDC094106, assembly GCF_044764345.1. Lineage (NCBI taxonomy): Bacteria > Bacillati > Bacillota > Bacilli > Caryophanales > Bacillaceae > Bacillus > Bacillus sp. NPDC094106. The sequence goes on from NZ_JBIWHY010000025.1 coordinate 2,727, forward strand.
CAAGTAAATGCGAACATAAAAACCGCACTCTTAAAAAGAGTACGGTGAACCAACCTTATACATTGTTAGATGAATAAAAAGACTGTTAACAAGAAAAACTACTTTATGGTTATCTTCATAACTTCGTTAAACCAAACAATATACCTCTTGATAAATTTCAGTTTTTAAATCAGCAAACATTAATTTATCATCCTCAATCTGATACCAAATCTCAACATGTCCATACTTACTGTAATAAAGAAAACTGAGCTTATCCTTTTCTCTATCTGAATCTGTTGTGATTTCAAAGTCCATCGTTTCTTTGTGTAATCGTTGGCAAGTTTTAAACAAACGTTTGATTAATAATTGAACATGTTCATGAAATACACACCAGTCATAATCTTCGTATACCATTTCTTTCACATAAAAGGTTTTACTCCCTACTTCTTTTTTCATCTGTATAATCTTTCTTCTGATTAAATCATTAAACATAATACCTATCTCCTTTTTAATAAAAACAAAAGTTTACCTGTTTATATACTCCATGTATTATAGTTATTTCGATTCACTTTCATAAAAGAGCAAATAAAAAACGCAAGGGAAACTTTCGTTCCTTGCGTTACATAAATATTATTTTTTATAAGCACTTGGCTTTGGGATATAGGGATTTTCTATCAACCAAAGCATTCTACTATATAATGTTGGTAGTTCATCTTGCACAACATTCCAAACCAATTCTAAATCAATTGCATGATAAACATGAATTAACATGTTTCTAAATTTAATCCATTTGCTCCAATCTACCTTGTAATACTTCTTTTGAAATTCTTTCGGAATTTGATTCATGGCTTCTCCAATGATTTCTAATCCCCGAATAACAGCCTTTTGTGTTTTCTTATCTTCTTTAAATTCTTTAAACGTCATTTCTTCTGTAAACTCTTGTGTATCTTTAATCTCTTCCATAATTGTTCTAAATAGTATCTTGTAATCCTTTAACATACTTAACATCCTTCCTCATATAGGGCAGAATTTCTGGCTTCACGTTCTCTTCCGATACCAAATCTACCTCTTTTAAAAATAATTCCTCTAAAAATAGCTCTAAACCCATAAAACGTTGGAAATTTTTCTTTCCTGGTTTAAATCGAACGACCATATCTATATCACTGTCTTCTCGTGCTTCATCTCTCGCATGAGAACCAAATACGCCAATTGACTCTACTTCAAATTCTTTTATTGTTGAAATATTTTCTTCTAATCTTCTTAATATCTCTTTACTTGTTAACATTTGTTTTCCACCTAACTATTTTCATTTGTTAACTATAGTTATATCTCAACCATATATAAAAAAAAAGAGGCAATAAAAATCACCTCTTTAAATTTAAGCAACTACAAGAGCAGTAGTAGTTGTATTTTCAGGTATTGCTTCATTAGAAATAACATTTTCTAAGAAAATGCCATCTGAGTGTTTTTTGCCCCCATCAAAACAAAAAACATACATGCCATTTCCAAAGACTCTAAACATTACATCAAATGATTTTGTATCACCTTTTAATAACTTATAATTCATTTCATGAAACTCTTTCATCTCAGAACTTAATTTAACGTTAGCATCTAATACTTGAATTTCTTCAAAATCATCGGCCGTATGATTTTGAAGTGCAGTAACTTGATTTTTTGTTAAATGAATAGATGTATTTAACTGTTTATTGAAATTAAACACTGTCATCGCACCACTCTCAAAACTTTTGAATGCGACATCTGAATGATTTGTTTTTATAAAATTATAACCTTCATTTTTTAAAAACGCTTTTCTTTTAAAAATAACAACTTGTTCTTTCACATCATGCGTTTTAAATACGTAGTAACCAACTGCACCTACTGTTACAAATAAAACATTTGCCAACCCAAATACATTTACCATTGCTAATCCAAAAATTCCTAATGCAAGTTTATATACATTCTTTTTTGTAACAAATACTTTTAATCTACTTGAAATACCAAACTTTTTAATCCCTTCATACATGCTATAACCAATTATTCCACCAACTAAAGCACCTTCAATGCCTACCCAAGATAACAATCCTAATACAAGTAACGCACCTAAAATTTCTTTCTTATTATTTACCTTTTTAAACATACTCAACATAATAAATAAACGCTCCCTTTTTAATGAAATTTTGTCAAACACCTGTTTTATAAAATATCCATATATTCTATGTAATTCATACTGGTTTTAATCACTTCTTCTCTTCTATTCATCTTCAACACTCTCTATAAAGCATTCTTTTTACTCGATTGCACAAAATCAAACCTACTATTATCCAAGATGTATATCCAATACCATAAACAACAAATTGAATAAAATTATTTGAAATTAACCTTGCAATAGTCGAGATTTTATCACTAATAATTACATAACTCATCAACAAAAATATAATCGTCCATATTCTATTTCTCATTAAGAATTCTCCTTTTTAATTCATTTTTTAAAATACCTGTTTTTTATAGTCAATATATTATAGATGTAATTCGATGGAATTATTTCTGAAAACATCTTTTCTTTTCCATATAAATACTGTATAATTTTCATTGACAATAGTCAATATTGTATAGTTGTTATTAATTGTAGTTAACACAAGTAATATATAAATATGTATAAATCAAAGGTATTCAAATTGAATCTATTTAAAGGAGCTGTATTTACAATGAACACTAACCACATGTTAAATCGTTGCAAATCTATTTACTTATTTATTCGAAAAGAAGGTATTGCTACAACAAAAGAATTGCAAGATGAATATGGTGTGTGTCAACGTACAATTCATCGAGATTTACGGATTCTTCAAGAGAATGGTCTTGTGTATCATGAAGGTCGAGGAAAATGGAAGATTACTCATAAAAAAGTTAAAGTTGCTTAATTTATGAATTTTGTAACTTTTCTTTTTATCTCAATTAATAACTCTATCTACATATAAAAGGAGCTAATTATTGTGTCAAAAATTCATATAAATATTACAAAAGGTGATTTTATTTTCGCTGAATGGAAAGATGAAGACTGGAAATTATTTAAGAAGAAAGTACACGAACTACGATTGAACGGTTATCGCAAAGTAGATGAATTTCACGATTTTCTAAACTTTTATCAGGTTTATAAAAAAGGAAAATCGAAAAAACGAGTAACTGTAACAATGATGTGTGTTTAAGGTTTGAGTAAATAAATTAGTACTATAAAATATAAAATCTATTTTTGTAGAGTTTAATTTTTTTAGAAAGACGAGGTGTTACAAGATATGGATAAGAAACCGTTATTTTTTATATACCAAAATGGTTTTAGACAGATTTCCTTACCTCCTAAACAGGAAGGATACCGAAATTTCGAAGTCCTTAACTTATCTTCTTGTGATGATGGGTGCTTAGTAACCGTAGATGGTGACATGCTATCGGTAGCAGAGAAACTAAATGAATTCATAAACCACCCTATTGTTAATATCTACTGCGATACTAATAGTATTGTTGAAGGAGATGTGTTTCTGGGAGCTAAGGTACAAAAAGGTAACCATGGAGAGCAAGTTATTTATTTAAACTACTAATCTATAATTTATTTTTTTGAGGAATGAGGAAATAGAAAATGAAGAAACTTTTATTAATTTTATCACTTATATTGGTAGTTGGTTGTGAGAAAGAAGAACATCCAGAGGAAATAAAGAAAACAAGCGTTGAAAATATTAAAGTATTTGTTGATAAAGAAACTGGTTGTGAGTATTTATACAGAGATAAGACACATGGATATGCAGGAGTAGGAGGAATGACAATTCGATTAGATGAAAACGGAAAGCCTAAAGGGTGTAGAAAGATTTCTCAATAAAAGTGTTATTGTAATGCAATTTTACAGAAATTAGGGGTGAAATAAATGAAACTAATAATTCATTTTAAACATGGTGGGTGCTATATAGTACATTCTGAGGATAAAGAAGAAACAATGAAAATTTTTAATAGATTTAAGATGGTTAACTTTAATAAGGAGGAAAACTTCATTTCATCTAACGTTGTTATTCCCTATAATGAAATCAAATTTATAGAACTTCAAGAAAGTTAAATAAAAGCCTTATTGTAATTCGTTTTGAGGCTTGTAAAAAAATACGTAGAATAGGTGATTATATGAATGTAAAAGAAAGAAAAGAATTAATTGTTGGTGATAAACTTATGGCATTACAAAATGAAAAGTTATTTGACCATGTTACAAAGGACAAAGTATACCCTGTTATAAAAGTAACTGAATAAAGAACTATACCTTATGCAAAATAAAAAGAGTCTCCTATTTAAAATTTAGGGAACTCTTTTTTACTGTTTACATCATCATATAATCTTCTTGCTTTTCACCATTGTTATAATTTTCCTTCATTTTATTTGCGAATTTCTTGAGTTTCCTAAAACAGAAAAGTTGTACTGCGGAAATCAAACCACACATTGCTACATAGCCCATATCTCCATTTAAGAAGTTATTTACAGCATGTAATCCTGTATAAGGTATTGATAAAAGAACATTTGTTGGTAATATATTTGCTATTCGATATTTCAACATCATCTCTTCTCCTTCTCCGCTATTATGCTTGTACACTTTTTGTTTTATTTTGAACAGAAATTACGCTGTTCTCAATCACCTCCCACATTCGTAATACCACTTTTGTAATAGTCCATACAGAATTCTTTTTATATTTTAGTGTCCATTCCTCTGTCGTACACCTTAAAACATAATCTCCTGCTATCCACTGAACTAAATACAAATTCTTCATTCAATCAATCTCCTTTTTAATCAAGTTTGAAACTACCTGTTTTATAGTTACCATCTTATTATATGCAAGTAATATTGGTTCAATAAAAAATAAAAGTAGACCAATTGAAATTGTCTACTTCATTAAAAATCTATTCATTTATAATCTCATAGAATACTTTTGCTAATTTTCTCAATGTCATTTCTTTTGTCGTTTTGAAATATTGTTTGTTGGTTAACGAAATCGTCTTACTGTTTCCAACATCTATATTCTTATCTGCGTCAGTTAAAGAAATCTGCAATTCATAATAAAATCTACCATCAAGTAAATCCATTCTTTTCGTAAGGAACGCTCTATATTTTGCCGAGCATATTTGCTCTCCCTTCTCTTCTGTATATAGCTCAATTTCAATCATTGTGTTATCACTCAAGAAAGGAAGCCATTTACACGCTAAAACATCATCATTGTCCATCGTCATAAATACCCATTCATTATCTCTATTGTATTTTTTGATTTTCATTATCTATTCCCCTTTTACATGTTTAATAAAAAAACAGGAATGCAACATCCCTGTTTTTATGTCTTCTTAATAAGAAAACACTTCATTCTCATCATTGAATTTACAACCGCATTCTCCATATTTTTTTCCATTAGAATATCCTTTATCTGTACTTTTGTGATATTCTCCATCTTTAAAATCCCACTGGATGTCCTCTGCTTGATTCTCAGTAACAGCATCCATTCCTTTACCACAGGAAGGACAAACGTATTTTCCATCTAATTGCTTTGCAAAATCATCATTTACCCCAAAGAAAAATCCTAATTCATCTTCTCCCATAATAACTTCGCAAATACTCGTTCCATTTAAATGAGGATGTGTTTCTTCAATTTTACGACCATCTTCCTCTTCAAACGTAACTACAATGTCCAGTACCGTATCATTTTCTGTTTCTTTTTCATTACCGTAATGCACTGCCTCTATTGTACCAAATAAACCTTCATAATCAGAACCTTTTAAGGCTACAACTTCCACTCCTGCTTCTACTTGTGGTAATAATGGATAAGCCTTTAATTCAACCTTTGTAAATTTATTTGTCATAATAAAGCACTCCTTTTTGAATTAAGTTTTTAACTACCTGTTTTATAAATAACTCCTAATTATATGCACTCATTATGTATGTAATAAAAAACAGATGAAAAAATCCATCTGTTTTCATAAAGTTTATTTTCTTTTAATTTCACCGTTCTCCATCATCTTTCCATACTTAGTCTTAATGATGAGCATTTCTTTATAAACTTCTTTATATTTATCTGGTATTTCACCTACTTCATATTCTTTATCATATCCCCTTCCAGTAATACGAGAATCTTTTGATACGCTTAAAGAACCACCTTTTTCATTATATCTACTATGCACAGAAAGCTCCATATCTCCTACATTAGTTAACACATACAGACCATTTCCCCATACTCCACCAATTCTAATATGAAATTTACCTTCATCAAATTCCGTTCCATGAATATTACTGAAATATTCATTTTGTGTCATTCCATGATATATATCACGTTCAATCTCCTTTTGATAATCATTAATTTTTGAAGAGAGCCTTCTTTTCTTCAGGTCTAATTCTTGTACTTGTTTTTCAATCTCCATTAATTCCTCTTCAAGTTTTTTCTTTGCTACTTTCTTTTCCTCAATATTCATCATCAATTTCTCCTTCATAATTAATTTTTAAAAATACCTGTTTCTTATATATCCATTCATTATATGCAATTATATAACAATGCATAAAAAAAATTCTATGAAGAATATAGAAGTTTTTACAAAATAACATTTTATTCGATTGCAGAAGATATATAACATATCTTTCTTCACATCAGAAATAAAATGCGGTACACTTTTCAATAAGTATGTAAAACGAAAGGAGCTATTTCACTTGTTTGAAAAAGACATCCTAATCAAAAAAGTAATAGATAAAATTTCGAAGACGACACTTTTAGAAAAAATGGAAAATCGAAATCTTGGTGATATTGAAGATATTATTTCTTACATATATAAGGAACATTTTGAAAATAAAGATGCCAAAGACACCCTAATAAAAGTGAAAAAGGATTCTGTTAATAGAACGAAAAGAAGATGGACACAAAATGCAATAAAAGATTACGAAAAAAAAGTAAGCAGAAAAATTAAGAAAGAACTGTTGGGTGAATTTGAACTTTTGAACGAATATTACGAAAAGAATGGAAAGGAGTTGTTTTTAAAACAATTCAATAACCATCCGAACCCCGAATCTGTTATTGAGGAACGCAAAGAGCTTTTACTTGCATGGAGTGAATCTGATGAAAAATCACTTTCCAGTTATCCGTATCTTCATCAAAAAACAAAAAAACAAGTAGAAACATCAATTCTAACTGACATTACAATGATTGTGGGGATGACATTATTAGAAGAAGAGCGAAATTCGTATTCAGCCAACATTGTAGTAGAAAGTCCATTCTCTGCTATTGAATATCCTATCTTCGGTAATGTAAGAGGTAAGGTTAAAGTGAAAGATAATAAAGAGAAGAATACAGGAGACTCGGATTTCTATGCTAATGAATATAGCTTATCTGATGGAAATAAATTTGATATTCTTATAAGCAAAGATTATGTTGATGAATTAAATCATAATGTAAAAGATTTAGACCCTTTTGACTACAAATTATTTTTGGAAGTCATGAGTCACAGAGATGAAACATTTACGACTCAACGGACAATCATTGTTACAATTGGAGATTTAGTAAAAAAACTATATACATCTGATGGTAAGAAGAATTATACCGCAGTCTCAGAACGATTGTTAAAAATGGGTAACTTTCGCTTTACGAACATGAAAGACGATGGTGAAATTAACTTAGTCGGTGTTTTTTCAGATGTAAAATTAACACCTATCTCAAATGGAAACGTGGTAGCAAGGATTGTAGTTGCAGACAGCATGTATCAGAACTATATTCAGCGTCAAACTGTACTGGTCTATAAACAAAAGGTAGATGAACTAAAGGTTGATTTAGCCCATCATTTAATTTTTGTATTGCAAAAAGAAAGAATGATTTGTTATCAAACAAATGGTTCTTATAAAATTTCAAGAGATTTGCTCTATTTTGCAGGAAGTATCCGATTCAAAAAAAGAAGTAAGCCTGAAAATATAAAAGAAATTGAAAAAGCATTTGATGAAATTATCGAAAAACAAATAATTGTAAAAGCATACAGAAGGATTCGTGATACTTTCCAGATTGAATTTTATCCAGTTGAAGAACAAGAAGCAAAAGATTTATTAGAAACCAATTATCAAGATATCCCTATGGGACTAAACACACCTTTATAATTTATAAGGTGTGTTTTTATCATTTTTTCTCTTTCGTCTAATACCAATATGCAGTTTTGCTCCTAACCTCCGTACTAATACGTAATCTTGCTCTTAATCCCCGTACCAATATGCAGTTTTGCCCTGCAAACTTACCATTCTCCGTACCAATACGTATTTCTGCTCTTATTTCCCGTACTAATATGCAGTTTGAATTAAATCACAGTCTTTTTCTTAATTAAATTGTGAATATTTTGTGTCTGAATGCTCCTCTTTTTTATAATTTTGCTCTTAATCTCCGTACCAATATGCAGTTTTGCCCTGCAAACTTATGATTCTCCGTACCAATACGCAATTTTGCTCCTAACTTCCGTACTAATATGCAGTTCCGCTTTAAAATTTGTGATTTTGCATTTGGTCAAATATAAGCTTTTTCTAAAATCAACTGTAATCTTGCTCTTAATTTCCGTACCGATATGCAGTTTTGCTCTGAAAGTCTACAATTCTCCGTACTAATACGTAATTTTGCTCCTAACTTCCGTACTAATACGCAATTTTGCTCTTAATCTCCGTACTAACATGCAGTTTGATTGTAGGTGCTCTGAGCATTGATATCATCACGTTTATAAAGAAATTGCTCCTGATTTCCGTACTTATATGCAGTTTTACAATGTTAGTCAAAATTTACTATACTAAATCGTAGATTATTGTCGGAGAAAGGAGGATTAAGGAATGAGCAAACCTACACTAACGATTAAAAGACACACTTTAATTGCAAATAAATTATTAGTATTGTTTAGTGGTTTAAGCCGAAACACAAAAGTTGACGACAAATACTATTATGAAAAACATGCATTTGGAATTGATAGCAAGTTTTTACCTGTTCCTGGAGAATTTAAATGGACAAGTTCTCTAATTAAACAAGTATTAGCATACATTGCAAAATCGAATAGTGAAGGATTCATTTCTTTCCTTTCTGAAGAAGAGTTAGCGAATACAATTCATTGCTCTGTTCGTACTATCCGTAATAACAACAAGCTTTTAGAAGAAAAAGGTATTATTCGTTGGGATAGAATTTTTGGTGAATATATCAAAGTAGAACTGGTGGATTATTTATTACAGTTCTTAGACCTACAACCAAAAGATATTGCAATCATTAAAAAAGATGACGTATTTTCAGATGTGAAGGAATACATTGCAGATGTAAAAGCTACTTTATTGGATGAAGAATTAACGGAGTATGTTTCAAAAGGTGGATATACGTCTATTTCCGATGAAGTTATTTATGAATTGTTCAAAATTAAAGATGTGAACGTACTTAGACTTGCAATGCGAGCTTTATATTCCTTCGAAAAAGAAGTAAATGTAAAAGAAAGCGAAGAAGCTCTTGTCTCATATAGTGAGATTAAGAATATCCTTCCTCCATACATCGGCTACAAATCAGCTATTCGTCAAATGGCTAAAAAATTATCTCATATCTTCAAATTAGAATTATTTGAAGGGAATCAATGTATTCGTACATTCTTTGAAGATAAAAAGCCAAACAAAGTTACAGAAGATAAAATTAAAGATGGTTTCGTTCTGTCCTTTAACCTTATTGGGGCAAAACATAGCAAACAACAAAAATGGAATGAAGCGGTTCAAGGTGTATTTGAATTCAATCAGTTTAGTCGCAAGATTGAATCTTGGGGTGGTTCATTAGATATTACTGAGAAGCACATTAAATCTCTTATTTATGAATTTGGCTTAGAATCACTTCGTAAAACATTGCTTTCTATCGAGAAAAACCTAAATGAATCTATTAAAACATTAAATGATTCTAAAGGCTTCCTTGACCGAATGAAAGAAAATACATATGGATTTATACGCAATATTATAAATGGGTATTATCAGGCAAAAATTACAGCTTAAATACCCTCTCTTTCCTATGCCCTTTTTTAAGTCGCATATGCTTTTTCTTACTATTATTAGACTGAATATTCAATCTAATAATTCGTTAAACAACTATCTACACAATGAATAGTCAAATGGATTCTATTTTTAATATATAAAAGGATAATTTTAACAGTTGAGGAAAAAAAGCAAATTTTTAAAGTAACTTATCAAATCATGTGGTCAAAAAAACAAGTAGTAATGTTAAAAAACAAATTAGAAAGAAAAAAGGCATGTGGGTAATTGCAAAAAATAGTGTGTACTAATGAGAAAAATAAAAGAGATAAAATGCTTAAAATCCCTTTCGTATCAAGGGGTTTAGACCTTTCGATTTTTACAATGTATTTAATGTTGTGAATTTGAGTCTTAATATACCTATTAATATTTATTAATATTAATTAAATTTTACTTTCAGAATTAAAGATTGTGTTTTTTCTGAATACTTCGGTTCTTTTTTTCAAGTTCCTTTAAAAGATATATACAACTATAAAATGTTATATAATAATACTGGAGGTGATATATATGAAGTTCAAAACAAAGATTCATCCAGTTCATTTGTTCATTACAGTGTTATTCATACCAATCATATTATTGACTTTGTATTTTGGTGCTCATAATAATATTGGTTCAATAGGACTCATTCTTATTAACATTATTACTTTCGTATCCATTTATACATCTTCGTATGAGATTACAGATAAGGGCCTTGTTGTGAATTATATATGGATTAATAAAGAGATACCTTTTGAAAAGATTCGCCATTTGCGTTACTCAGGCAAACCATCAAAGTCTAATAGGTGGTCAATGCAACAAATAGAAGTCATGTATGGCATGTATGAAACATATTCTGTGGGTGTACCAAGGGAAGAAGAAGAGTTTTTACGGATGTTACAAGAGAAGTGTCCTCAAATGAAAATAATTGATAGACCAGTAATGGAACCTACAATTGTAGAAAATGAAAAATAGCTACTCCTTTAAGAGAGTGGCTATTTTTATTGGCTTATTTTTGCAATTCGATAGTTGCATGAAATTCCTTGTTATAAAACATATCTAATAGACCTACTATGTAAACAGGATACTCTTTAATCGTTAGTAAGGGCTTTGATAAATCAAATTCTTTATTAACCACACCTGCCAAGTCTGAAATCAACTCGATAAATAATTCTTTTGATGGCTGTATTTTTGCTTTTTGATTGGAATCCATATCTCCAACATAAAGAACATCATTATTTGTATAAGAAAAACGTGTGAATCCTTCAGCAATAAATGGAGCTAAAAAACTATCATTTAGAATTTTTAACAATCCAACACTATTAGCAGTGTCCACATGAATTTGAGGATTTAATTTCTTTTTCAGCACTCGTGCAATATCGTCAATTGTAGCTTTTCGATAATGAGATGCTGTTACGTCAAATGCTCTGGTACTTTCATTTAAGATATTTTTACCATAATATGATTCTCCAAAACTTTCAGTTAAAATTTCTGTGATTAGATATACAGTTTTCTCATCAGTTTCATAAATAAATTTATCTACTTTAAGCTTCATTTTAAAGCCCTCCTATCCTCTTGTAACTATTTTATATACGTTTTAGTAGTTACTTTGCTACTTAATAGAAAAAGCCCCTTCTGGAGCTTCTGTGATGTGTATGGAAGGTATCTTCAATTCAGGAAATTATGCGTCCAACCATTTTGAATCATGTGGCTTGCGATTTTAGAGATATTACGAGCATCATCAATTCCTCTATGATGAATGCCTTCCAATAGCAAGTCATGAAGTTTTAAAGCTTTTTCCATACCCATATGTCCAAGTACCATGTTGATGCTTTAAACTGATATGAGAATGTCCAAATGGGTATTCCAATTTAAATTTATCACAAACTTGTTTAAATTGTTTTTTATCATAGAATCCCCAAGAAGCAAATACGCAATCATATTTGTTGTACAATGAAGCTATTTCATTCATAGCGTCTTTTATGGATTTTCCATGATTTACTTCATCCTGCGTAATAGTTGTTAGCTCTAAACAAAATTCACTTAAAGTAGAGAATAGAACAGGCTTTACAAATGTCTGATACTCTTCTACAATTTCAAATGTTTCTGTGTTTAACACAACTGCACCGATTTCAATAATTTCTGAGAAAAAATTACGAGGCTCTGCTCCTCGTTTAAAGCAAGTAGATTCTAAATCAATAATTAGTAAATGTTTCATGTTGTTCTCCTCTTTTCATCTTTTTATCTACCTATTGTAGTCCAGGTATTAACTCTGGATTATCAATCGTGTTCCCGATTACTCTTGTACCTTTCTTAAGGATGTATTTCAAAAATGGCAACCCATCCCCACGAAAACTAAAAATTTTATCATTATCTTCTTCGTAATATTCACGCTCTGTAAAAAACTCATTATTTCGTTTAAAATATCCATTATATTTAACTTCCATAGAGTCTGAAACAAGGATATGAATAATCATTTCATCAAGCTTGTACTTTTCCATTAAATTCCCTGCATTTGAGTCCCAAAACCCATCATTTTTATCAATCAAATTTCTTTCTAAAATCAGAAAATCTCCTTCGAAAATTTCCTTTGCTTCAGTCGAATTTTCGTTAAGTCCTATCCACTGGTTTACTGTTTCAGGAATAACAGGTGTTGCGTGATGGTGTTCGCCTTCAATAAAAAATTGGTTTTCCGTATAATTTGAAATAAGTGAGCCATATAACCAATGATTATTAGTTGTACTTTGTCCACGGAACAATACTTTTTTCATTTTAACCAACTCCTATTCAATATGGGTTTGTATGTATTGTGTTTTAATAAAATTGTATCTACTAAAAAGAAGAGGTAATTACCTCTTCTTTTCTGTTTAAAGAATTTCTCTTAATTTGCTTTAAAGTTATACACTGGTTTGATGATTTTTTCGACACGAACGGAATCTTGAATGTTTGTTATAATTTCATCCATCGGTTTGTAAGCCATAGGACTTTCATCAAGTGTACTTTGACAAACAGATGTACTCCAAACATCTTTCATTGTTTCTTCAAAATCAAGTAAAGACAATTGTTCTTTTGCTTTAGAACGGCTCATTAATCGACCTGCCCCATGCGGACCAGAAAAGTTCCAATCAGGATTTCCTTTGCCATAGCAGATTAGACTTCCATCTCTCATATTAATTGGAATAATAACCTTCTCCTCTTTTTGAGCGGAAATAGCACCTTTACGTAAAATCATGTTGTCGATGTCAATATAGTTATGAATAGTTGAGAATTCTTCTACAACTGTTAAATTCATATGTTTAATAACTTCATCCATCATCGCTTTTCTGTTTAACAAAGCGAATTTTTGAGTAATTCTCATATCATGTAGGTAATCATGAAATGCAGGACCTTCTAAGTAAGCTAATTCTTTTCTTATTCTTGGTTTTGATACTTGTTGTAAAGCAGTTTGGATTTCAGATTCTCGTCCTTCACCTTTTAGTTGTTTGATGATTTCAGCCTTAGTATTTGCAACAGAACTTAACATGTCATAGGCTTTATTTTGATAAAGCTCTGCAACCTGCTTCCCTAAATATCTACTACCTGAATGAACCACCATGTATAAATTACCTTCATCATCTCGATTACATTCAAAAAAGTGATTCCCGCCCCCAAGACTACCGATACTTAACATCGCTCGTTGCAACTTAACATGGTCTGCACAACGTAAATCTTTTAAATTAATTAATTTTGCAAATGGATGTTCTTTTTCACGAATAGAGAATCCAGATGGGACATGTTTCCTGATTACCTCATCTAATAATTCAAAATTAATTTCTTTTTCTTTTAGTTTTATAGTATACATGCCACAGCCAATATCAACCCCTACTAAATTAGGCACTATTTTATCTTGGATTGTCATCGTTGTACCAACTGTACATCCTTTTCCTGCATGTGTATCAGGCATAATGCTGATTTTGCTGTTCTTCGTAAATTCTTGGTTACACAACTCAATGATTTGTCCAGTTGCTTGCTGTTCAATATTGTCTGTAAATACTTTTGCATTTGAATATTTCCCTCGAAGTTCTATCATTTAAACCACTCCTTTTGTTAACTATAGTATATATTTATATATAAAAATCGTCAATTATTTTTTACACAATATTCGAAAACAGGTTAACTGCATTTAACATATCTATTACTGATTATGCTACCATTTGCATAGGAGTCGATGTAATTACTACCTCATTACAGGGAACGACTTCTTCAACGTAACAAATCATTTTCTTGTTAACATTCTTTAATTTCTCACTAAAGATATATACATTTTCAAACTTTGTTCCCTTGTCCTTCTTTCCTGTTGCATCAAGTTTTGTATCCCAATCATATAGCTCAAATAATTCAACGTCATATCCTTTAGAATCATCCCATTGCATTAAGACTTGTTCCATCTTATTTACTTTTTCGATATTGACTAAGGATACATGACTTTCACTGTTTCCAATTCTGTCAATGTTATATAAATAAGCAAATAGGTTAGGAATAGATTCATCTATGTAAAATACAAGATGATTCACATTTACAAACTCACGAATGCCAACGGTTGTTAGAGCATTTACATCATCAGAGGTTTGTACTTTATCTGTATCTTTGCTATTCATTGAGTTATTTGTAAGCATTGTAATTTTTTGTTGTGTTTTATGGAAAGTATCTGGGTGCTGAATAAAAATTTGAGCATTTTTAATCCTATAGAATAAATCTTCAGCTTTTCGCTTTCCACTTCTCTCAATAAGGGAAGCTAAGATTGCTCCACGAATCGTTGATAACATCGGATGCTCATAACTACGAGCAAGCAAATGACTATCTTTGTATTTCTTTAATGAAAATAATGATTTTACTTTATAAGTAACTTTTAGCATGTTCTATCATCCTTTTTATCTGAGGTAAACATAAGGCAAGAAGGGAAATATATCCCTTCATTCACCAATTCGCTTTATAATACAATTGTTCTTTTTCTAAATCTCGATGTTCAAATCTATATTCAATCGCTTCAATCGTCAAATCTATGCGGTCAAAATAAGACTCGTTATATGATGGACTCCCTATATAACCACTCAATGGTAATAATGTACTTGCTAAAGAGTGGTCTCCCATCACTTGCTTACAAACTTCTAAGAGGTCTTCCAAGTCTTTCTTAGTTATTTTGTAGAGCTTATTATTTTCTGCTCCTACTTGCTTTTGATTTACGAACCAATCATGAATGTGGTTTGCTCCACTCCAATAAAGTAGTTCGTTTGTAGAGCGAATATAAGTATCTCCTTCACTCAATGTCCCCACGTACATATCTAAAGCCATGTGATGCTCTCCTATTCTATTACTTACTTGCTTCTGCAAATTGAGAGCTGATGAAACTCATGTTTCGCTCAATCATAAAATCAAGGTAATTATCATCTAATAATGTTTCCATTACTTGATTGAATTCGATGATATCTTTGAACTCATAAGAAACCTCAGATAAACCTTTATGAATACTAATAAAATCATCATTTAACGCAGAGTATTTAGTCATTAAATCCACAGCATTTGTTTTCTCCGTTACAATACCTGTCACTTTAATTAAGTGAGGCATATTACTGGAGCATTTTGCACCATGAATATCTAAGATTGTATTTCGGAAAGCGAATATTGCCTTTTTAATACGACTCTTAATCAGCTCTTTATCTTCAGTAATATATTTTTGACGCTCATCATCAAACCCAATACGAGCTAAATTCATTTGTGTTCCTAAAGCATATTCAGAAGAACGTAATGTGCCATGGAATAACATTTGTGTATTTTGGTCTTTATTTGTATTTGCATCTGATGTTGTATCCTCTTTTTGTTTCGGTTTTGCGTTCTTTTCTGTTGGGTCAACACGACTATGTAATACTGTGTAAGGAGCAGGTCCTTTTGATTGAATCGCCCAAGAGAAGCTTACTGCTTTTTCACGTTTTTCATTCGCACCCTTACCTGCATTCATAAAGCCCATAATGTCATCAATTACACAGTTTTTCACTCGATTACCACTTGCAGATAAAGTAGTATCAATTTCACGAACTGCCCCATTTCGCATCGGAGACATGATTTTACATGTGCTACAAATTTCATCTACATTTGATAATGCACGTAAGTTTGTTGCAAATACATGGCTTAACATAGGACCAGATAATGCATTTCGAATATCTCCTTCTGTTAAAGTAACAACTCGTCCTTTTGTCACGTTGCCGATTGTATCTTCGTTATTTAATGCCTCTGCCACAAGTTCCACTCGTAAAGCAAAGTGTAATTTCCACATATAATCCTCTTTTGTAATTGTTGTTAAATCTCGTTTCATAAGTTATTTCCTCCGTATGTATGCTTACGCTATATTTTTTAATAGTTCTTTATTCTCTTCTACACTTTTATATTCAGGTTGACCTTTTTCATCTGTTAGAATATAAGTCTCATTATCATTAGCAAGGACTTCTTCACTTTTATTCACTTTCTCTTTAAAAGTGTTTGAAGATAATAGAATTAGGTTTGAAAGGGTCTTTAATTTCACACCATTGTTTAAAAGACTCATTAATTCATTCATGTTGTCATCGTTTAACAAGTAGGTCTTATAATTCCTGTTATATAAAAGAGACATCTCTTGTAGCACCTTGATAAGGTCTTCCTCGTGTACACATGACATAAGTGAAACTTGCATGGAATGCCCTTTTTTATCTCGAACTAAGCGATTTAATCCTCGTCCTAACTTTGTAATTACTTCAGCATTATAAATATCCTGGAATGCATTCAATTTTAATAACTCCTTTGCAGTATTCTCACTAATCGTTTCATTTCTTTTTACGTATTGCTGTATCATCTTAAATAGGCTATCTGCATCTGGACTTAGCACATAAGAAGCAGTCGCATATTTACAATCTCGATTCACAGTGGAATAAGTAACCTTTTTCAAAAGCTCCTCCAGTGATTTTTCGTTTAAATCTAAAATAGTAAACATTTTTACCTTATCCATTAAAGGTTTGTTATTTGTTGGTACAACCTGCATTACCCATAAACCATCATAGTTACTTGAAATTTGCTCGCCTTTCAAATACTGGATAATTTCAAGATAAATACGAGATAATGTAACAACCTTAGAATCATCTCTAATCTTTCTAAGAGATTTCACTTCTCCTGTTTCTTTATCAACGTAAGAAAATAATTCAATCTTTAAAACATCTTCAATTTCTTTCGGTTCCAATAACCAACTAATCTCAACCTCATCACTAAGACGAACATAACTGGAAGCATAATGAAATCCTAAAAAAGAAAGGAATTTCTCGAAAGGATAAATTCTTTCTGATTTAGGAGCTTTATAAGAGCGAAGCCCTTTACTGTAAAAGCAAGTTCCGATATATAAAGCACCTTCATCACGTTTATAGGAAGAAATGAACCAATCATCCAATGTTTCATAATAACGAAATATATTTTCTAAGTTCTCTTCACAATCAAAGAAGGAATGGATTTTTGCCAACAACTTTTCTGTTTCAGATTTATTAATAGTGGAATTTAAATTGTTTACCTTTTCAAAAGGTAAGTCATCCAAGAACAATTCTGTGTAATTTACATCATCTTGAATTGAAATCACATAACATGCCTTCTTGTTTATCAACCTACAATTCACATCGTTCTGGCGAAGAATGGCTAATAAACCATAGGCAATACAAAGCTCTTGGATAGGATTCTCTACCTTTAAAATCTTTAGTTGCTTCATTTAAACAGCCTCCCAAAGTAATCCATGGGCAGTAGCTGTATTTTCACCAATTCCCACTTCATAGATAGCCTGAATTGCCTCATAGTCACCCTTGACTAACAAAACTGCCTTCCATGATGGGATATAGATATTGTCTTTGTAATAAGTGGAAACAGGTGTTTTTTGAATGATTTCAAAATAAACATCACCCTCAACGCCCATTGCTTTTAATTTTCTTTGAGCAATCTCTTTCAAGCGACTTTCAATTTCTTTTTCATCCTCAATCCGTACCTTTAAACCGTCAATCGTATTACTGGTAATAACTTTGCCTTTTAAAATATATTTATCTTTCTTTGGTAATTCAGGGACAACAATAATGTTTGTAATAGAGAGCATCATATCTCCAACTCGCTTCATATTCGATGTCTCGATACTATCAATTACCTCTTGAATTAAATCGTCCATTCCTGACAAATAAAAATGAAATGTATCCTCGTTTATGTAAACATTTGAAAATGTAAACAATCGAAACTTCTTAGAATGCTGATTATGAAGTTCTTTTGCTCTATCAGGATTCATTGTTCCTAATAGCATTGAATACATTTCATGGGCATAAAACACTTTTTCTGGGTTTGTTTTGGAAAGAATCTTACCAGAAACTTTAATCCTCATATATAAATACTCCTTTCAAAATAGATGATATGTATGTCAAGACTAAAAACGCCTTATCTTTTTTGACTATAGGGAAATTATAATATTTTCATTAACTATAGTCAATAAAAATAAAAAATAAAAGGAACCCATTAAATAGGCTCCTTTGTTAAAACAAAAAGTTAATAGTTAGCTACTGTAAAGTATAGCAAACATAAAATAAATGCTAATAACAATAAGTTTAGAATTCATACATGGTAAAAAACAAGATTTTCTATTGGAATAATACCAAGATAGTTAGATGCCTTTACAGATAAAGAGTTCAGGCAACTGTTTTAATCAAATATTCCCGATAACTAATGTCGAATCCATTTGGGGTAACGGGTTTATCAAAAACAGTTAATCTGAATTTATCGTTATCAAACAGAATCATACTATTTTTCTCATTAGGTGTTAGTGTTTTTTTTGTAAGGCTTTCAAATCCTTGCAAGACATTCAAACACTCATTTCTATGAGTAATCCCAAAAATGTCGCATTTTTCAGAAAAAATCCCTTCGGTAAAGACCATACCATTTATTATGATAGGCTCGTCTAACTTTTTTAAAATCCCAAGGAAAAGAGGGTGTCCCTCTCGAAGTTCAAATTCTTTAATGTCTTTATTAGATTCTAATAAAGACATTAATTTATCATATGTTAAAGACATTTTTCTATCTCCCTTATCAAATACTTTTTACTTATATTGAAACCCAACAAAATGCTCACTGACCTATTGTTCGATTTTCTCTACAACCATAAAGAATGTACTGTCAGGAAGTGCTACTGAATTGCCAAATTCATCTTCCAAATCAATTTTCTCTTTTAAATGAATCGTGTATCCTTCTTGCAGATAATTTATGGATTTAATAATTTTTACTGTATCTCCAAAAATACTGGATACGAATTCTTTATATTCATTAGGTGTAAAGATACCAAATTGCTCTTGTACTTCATGACCAAAGGACTCTTCGCCCCATGTGTATGTATACAAAAACTCCATAGCATCATTAATAGGCATTCTTACTGTGTCATCAGAGATTACTTTATAATCAATACTACGTCCTTCAAATTCATGAGCGTACTCCATCAAAAATTTCATTCCATTGTCATCTTTAAAACGAATAACACGCATTAAATCCTTGTTTTCAGTCATAATTCCATCCCTAATAATGATGCGACCACCTGGTTTTAATACTGCATAAGCGCTTTTTAGCCCCTTTTTAATGACTGCATGATTAAATCGGTTCCCTTCAAATCTAATATAAGAATATAGTTCATGAAGAATTGATGAATAAATAATTGTATCAATGGATTCTCTCTCAAATGAATCTAAAAGGTTTAAAGCATCCCCTTTTATAACATCCCATGAACGAGACTCATTTTGTTTTTTCTGCTTCAAGGAATCAATGACATTCTGTGAAATATCAATTCCATAAATCTCTTTTCCATTTGTCTCTTCTTCTATCATATCTAACATGACTCCACCACCTGGTCCTACATCAACAATGGTGTCTCCTTTTACATAGTCTAAAATGATTCTTTTATCATCAGCAGAGCTGTTCATGTGTTCCAAATAAATCTCTTCATTATGGAATCTATCATATGCATCCTTACGTAATCCAAAGAAGTCAAATAAAAGTATATTTGCACGATTATGCATCATGTCAACTTTTTCTGCTTCTACACAGAAATTAATTAATGCTTCACCAACCGCAGAGAATTTAAAGGAAACATGTGCAGTTTGCATAGCTTCATTCATCTCAACATGAAAAGAAACATGAGTGTTGTCAGGATTTTTATTTTCACGATATTCATGTAGATATTTTTCGATAACACGTTTTCGATATACGTTGTTATGCTTCTTCCCTTTAAAGTCATAGTGTAGTTGTTGCATTAATGTTTCAAAGTGAATGTGATGAATCTTACTGTCAGATACAGCATCTTTTATCATTAAGAAAATTGTCCAAATATCTTCGAAATTTAAATCATGCATAGCAGGTTCAACGTACCATAAATCTTTATCTGCTAAGAAGTTCTGAACGAGAAGTTCCTCGTCTCCCATGATTTTTTCTTTTTCCTCTACTGTTTCTCTATGTTGATGTGTTAAACGATGCATACGAGAAGAGAAAGGTTCTACATTCCCGTTAAACAACCCGTTAATTACATCCTTTACATCATCTTTTACGTCAGCCCATAAAGATGGTGAAACACCCTCGATAATACATAAATTTAAGTAATACAAAATATTTTTTAATTTTTCTTCAGTGTAAACATCTGAAAAGTGCCCTTGATAAAAACGATTAATCATTTCCAGATGTGAATCAAGACGTGCTTCGCCTCGAATATACTGACCGATTAGTCCATGGGTTAAAATTAAATCCCAAATTAAATGAAACTCTCCTCGATTTTTTACTTCCTTTATATAGGGAGCTAAATGGACTTCTTGATAAATGCTTTTTGAGCCTTCATTATGAATCATAAGGTTATACCCTTTTGCCAACCATCTTTCACGTTGTTTAAAAGAACCACCTTTTGCTACCTCGCTATAAACTAACACTGTTTCAATGATTCGATATGTTTCTTCATCAACAGAAATTCTTTCTAACGATTCTAAAGTGCGTAATACATAATGCAATAGACTATTCGTAGAAAGCTCACTAAGAGATTCAACATTCTCATAGTTCTGATGAATTTCATCAGCTTCTATTAAATATTTTAGCCAAGTTGGGGTTGAAAGCAATTTACCTGCAAGATATGTATTAATCATTTCAATGTTTTTCATATTTATTATCTCCTTTATAACAATAAGCTCTATTTTAAATTTAAGAATCATAGCTTTGAATATTTATAGTATTTGAATAACAGATAGTTTATTTTTAATTAAAATTTATTAGAATGAATGTGCCTTTCTATGTTTTACATTCTTTATACTTTGTATATCTGATTGTATTAATGTCCCTAAGAGATATACAAATAATGGCCAGTCATTATCTCCAGGAGTTAATAGATGGGCATCTGTAATTTCACCTGAATTTGCTTGAATGATAATGTTTTCTTCCCATCCTATCTCCTTCAATAATTGAGGAGCATCTTCTATAAGTTGAAAAGAGTTAATTCTATGAATACTACCACTTGGCATAAATCTGCCATGATGTTGCAATATGAGATTAAACTCTAATTTACTAACATTGTGTCTTACGGCTAATGCGGATACAACATTATGTTTTATGCCCCGAATCAAACCAACTTTTCGTGGTTGGAATGGCATGTGAGCTAATGGGGTTCCGTCACTACCAATGTATTTCTGCCAGGCAGTTGTTAATTTACCTAAGTCGTGCAAACCTGCAATAAGGGAATAACGTTGAATCTCTTTTCTTTTCTGTACAACCCCATCTCTTGTTAAAGTTGTCTTCATAACTCTTATTATCTCTGCTGAATGTTCTATCCATGTTTCTTCTATGTAATCTTCATATTTAAAGCTTTCTTTTTTTCTTTGATTATCTTCAAAAGAAATACAATTGCGACCATCTTCAATCCGAAATCCACAAGAATCATAAAAACTATCAGAACCTTGTATGACTAAAGTATCTCCGATTCGTACAGAATGGAAGTGAATTTCCTCAAGAATACCTAAATTCCCACCTGATAACCGATACAATTTATTTGTCTTAGCAAGTTTTTGTAATGATGAAAGCGAGATAGATATAGATTCTTTAAAGAAACTGTCTTCACTTACTTCATTATCAACAATAAGGTTAACATTTTGAATCGCACGTATTAAATCATTACGACTTCCTTTTTTCATCGCTCTCTTATGTTTCATTAGTGATTTCTCAGTAATAAACTGTTTATAATAAGGACTCATTATTTCATCAACCCATTGTTTTTGTAGTTGCCAGGAAAAACAAATCCCTTGATTGGCAAGTAGCTTGTTTTTGGTTGCAACAACTACTTCCTCGTCATAGATACCTTTGTAATGACCACTAAAAACAGTTAAATATCCATCACCACCCCAACGAGCAACACGACCTTCACGTTGAATGAGACTGTCAACAGAGCAAAGAGAAGAATATACTTTAGATGCTGAAATATCCATTCCTGCTTCAATAATTTGAGTCGATATTAATATCTTGTCATTAGGAAGAGAACCTTTTCCAAAATACTTCATAACAGCTTCTTCGGCACACTCTCTATCTTTTTGTTGTAGTTTATTATTTAAGAGAATGACTCTATCCTTATCGATTATCTTTTCGTAAACTTCAATTTGTTCTTTTTGTGTATTACAAATAATGATTTGCTTTTCGCTAAAAGATTCAATTGTTTCAGATGCAATAGACTCTTGATAAGAAATATAAATGTTCCTATTTTTAATAACAGGATTCTCAACTTCAATGATTTCAGCATCATATCTATTCGCCATAAATTCCATTAAGTATTTAGGCATAGTTGCAGTCATTATCATGAATTGATTTCCATTTCCATGGATGGAATCCAACATACAGAGTAACGTTTTTAATGTTTTATTCGTTTCAAGTAATTGAATTTCATCAAATATGAAATTACTCCTCATTAAATTTTTCCCTCGTATAAATGATTGTCTTCCGATACCTAAATAACCTGACAATACTTGGTCTATTGTGGTGACTGCGTAATGACTATCAAGAAACATATCCTCACTTGCAGAAGAATGTTGAATACTCCATTTTTCACCTGATGCTAATGACGACTCATAAGTGTTTAGTCGTCTTTGAATAGAGGTTGCTAATGTCTTCATGGGTAATACATATGTTGTTTTTTTATTCCATTGTTTTGTTAGTAAGTACGATGCCTCAGTTTTCCCAGAACCACAAGGACTTAATAAAATAATATTTTTCCTTTTATTCATGACTCGAAGAAGTTTAGATTGAGGTTCCGTTAATTTGATGTCATTCAAATTATATGAGTTGAAAATATTTCGAAATGTGTGCATGAACCCCATCACTTCACCTCATTCATATAGTTTATAAACTAAATAGTACACTCTCTATAAACTGTGGTCAATAAAATTATATAATATGGTAAAGAATATTTTACTTAAACAAGACAAGAATCGCTAATATTCACTAAATCTATCTAAAGATGCACACCATGTATTAATTATTGATAACATAAATAATGACGCAATTTATCGAAACAAATTTGATAACACTAAATAAAATAAAAGAATATATTATTTGATAGTTATTTTTTAAAAAAACATATTAGATATTAATTTAACCTATAATTTTTTTTATTAAAATAAATGTTGATAATATAAAATATATCGTTGTATATAAACATTATTTATGGGTTATGGGTAATAATATAAAATAAAAGAGTAAGTCAATGTTAACCTACTCTTTGTTTCTTTATCAGATACCATTTTGTTAATGGGAGACTTTCTTTGATAGTTCCATCCTCTTTTTGGTAGGGAACAGCATCCGTAAATTCATCCCAACTATTTAAGCATATTCTTGCTAAGTTATATACAATGGAATACATTTCTTTTCTATCACTTGTACAAGCTGAAAAACGAATGTTTGGAACTTGAATTTCATGCCAATCTTCTCGCCTAAATACAATCGTATAATCATCATGACACATCTTATCCTCAGAAATCCATCCTCTTTCTTTCATGAATACTCGAATGTCCATAACACTCATTGAAGAATTTAAATATTTTTTCTTTTCTTCTATAAATTGACCGAATTTTTCTCGGACAGTTGTGCGTTGAGGAGATTCTTTACTCATATGAGTTATGAGAGTCTCTAAATCTTCTTGTGTTGTAATATATGTAGGATGGATAGGTTTTGCTCTTCTTCTCCATGTTACATCCATGTTTTTTCTTTTCATATAAATAGCTCCCTTCTTGATTGCTTTTATATATACTTCATCTTTCTTTTATAACTGTCGAACTGACGTAAAAATAATTTTGTAGCTCCATATATAAAGGCTCTTTGAGTAAGTAAAAAAATCATGGCACTTTCTAAAAAGCTCACCTTCAGATATTAATAATGAGACTACAAATGCATCAGCCTCTCGCTCTTCAGTGCCATATCCATATCGCTCATATATACTATCAAAATAATCGTTTGTTTTTCTCCAGTCTGCTTCATCTATTAAGTAATGCATATTTAGAAATAGATGCCCTAATGCATGTGCAAGTGCGTACTGGTTATCTTCATAACTATCCTTTTATCTATATAAATAATAAAGTTTATCTGATTATTAAACCATTCATTATTTGCTTTTTTGATAATGCAACTATAATTTTCTTGTATAGTTCCATACTCTAATTGACTGCCTAATTCTTCAATTAATAATTCCATGTTTACAGGAAATTGATTAATAGCAAGAATAGATATAATAGCATTGGCTAATGAGTTGATTACTGAACGTCTGCTCATTAAATCACCTCTTTCATAAACATTTGGTTATCTTTTTATATCAACAGCTTCTCCTCTACCAACATAAAAAGAAAAAACATTTGTGGAACGAGCAAAGCATCTATCCATTATTTTCTGAATTTCCTCAATATCTTCATTCTTAAAACAAGATACGGCTTCATGATACCATCCTGACATGTACCACTCTGAGTTTTCTGGAATATCACAATTTATATTTGATAGTGTAGAACGAATTAAGGAGTCAGCAGAAAAATTAAAGTCTTCCTTTTTTGCACGATACCACTTCAATTCAAGGGTTTCGTCCTTTTCATCTTGGTCGTCTCCTTTTAAAATATCAGTTATTTCTTTAACTGTCTTTGTTTCTCCTCGTTGATTAATCAATAGTACCTCATCTCGCAAAATAGAAAACTCCATTAATTATCATCTCCTTCTCTTTTCTGAATCAATAATTGACTATCTGTAAAATCTCCGCATTTCTAAACAAATAAAAGGAGGAATAATCCTCCTAAAATTAAAAGGGGTGGCTACCTGAAGAATTAGCACTTGTAAATTCATGATTTGCATATTTCTTAATAACTTCTGTAGGTAATAAAGTTTTCATTTGTTGAAGTTTTTCTTGAATTTGCGTATCTATTTCTTCTATTTTTGCTTTTGCTTCCGAGGGTTTGACACCAATTGTTTCTAAATCATCAGCAACTTTCTTGTATTGGTCTCGTAGTGTATTAACTACTGTAGTCGCCTGAATACGAATTGTTTCTCCTTCCTTAATTTGTCTTTCAAACTCTTCAACTTGTGATGCGATATTAGTAGCATTCGTCATAAATAAACACTCCTTCTTCTTATTTTAATGTGTATTTTTTACATACTTACAAATGTTTTAGGAAGCTAATTTCTTCATCATATTTAGGCGAGGATACCCCGACTTCTAAGCGACAGCGTAAGTCAGGGAGGAATCGCTTTCTTTCCTTTCTATTAATAATGTTTGAGCATACTCAATCCTTTTGAGTTTCTTTACACTGGCCGAGGCATGTATCTTTGTACCATCTAACAAGCGAAGGTCAAAATAGCCTGTTTTTCGTCTTCCAAAGATAAAACACTCCTGCCCTTCATAGACCACTTTGTCAAATAACTGATATCCTTTTACATATCGTTCTGCTTTATTAGATTTACGGACTCCATTTTTACCAATTGTTGCTTTGTGTAATTGACGGTTGTTCTTGCGAACAAACTTCAATAGGTACACCTCTTTGCTTGTCTTTGCTAATGGATATCCACTGATACAACGTGCATCCACTTTATGTGATTTCTCTAATTTGTGTGTAATACGTGTGCGCTTTGTAATATATCCATATGTGAGTTGTACATGTGGATATATCTCTTTTATTCCGTTATAGATAAACCAACGCATTACTGTCATCTGTGAGGCATCTCGCAATGTTTTTGTTTTTCGTTGAATGGTATGCTCTAAGCTTTTTTGATGAATTTCATCATGACACGTTTCACATAACGTAATCAAATTGTCGGGGCTGTCTCCACCTGTTTTACGACTCTCGATATGATGAACATTCAGAATCTTGTCCTTTTTCTTTCCTTTACAGCGTTGACAGGTATGCTTATCCCGAAAAAGGACATATTCCCTGACATTCCAAAAGCCCATTTGTTCACCTTGTTGATAGTCTTCTCCTTGAATAGAAGGATTTTTCAGAAGTTGCGTATCAAATTGAGCGACTTCTATTATTAGCCTTGTTACAGGAAGAATGCTATGCACAAGGTTCACCACTTTGATATGCGAATCGACTTTGTGTTGCACCGAAGGGGCTAACCATCCTTGAGGTTTCTTACGGTTAAGAAACCTCGCTTTTCGATAACGTGTGGTACGGCTTCTTCTTGCTCTACGAAATTGTAAGCGAGTTGCCAATAAGTCTTGTATATCTGTACGAAGCTGAACTTCTGCTTCGAATACTACCTTTTGTTCTATGGTAGCGGAAACACCAATATGCTTTGTGCCAGCATCGACACCTAATGAAATAGGTTGTTTGTACCCACTACTTCCATATAAAAGTTGAATGGTAAACGGAGTACGTTTAACCACCTTTGCTTTTTGTTGTTGTAATAAAAGTCTTGCCTTTCTTGGTGAACAGGGCATCAAAGGATGTCCCTGTTGATTCAATGTGTATACGAACATAACGTATACCTCCTTTTGGAGTGATTTGCCTCATACCCAATGTTGGAAGAGCTTGTTGTGTCTACAGCACCGTTCCTACCCAACAGAACTTTTAACCATAGACGACAGAGCTACGAACTTGAGGAGTATCCGTAGGTGTCATGACTCAACCAACGTAGCCTGTAACAGACTGAGGGTAGTCAATCAGGACTTTTGCAAGCCCCCACTTCAATCGTTAGGTAAGTGGTGGGTTATTGACGCTATATTCATCAGTAATTCTATTAATCACAGCATTATCAATTGTTCCGTGGCAAACGGGGCACTTCCCAACTTCAGTTAATAAAACTTTATAATCATTCACTAACTTTTCGTTTTCTGAAATTACGAGCTCAATTTTTCGTTGGTGTTTCTTTTCTTCCTCACTAATAGAAGTTAAGTTATTCAATAGAGATTGAACAGATTCTTTTTTGCTCATTAATTCCTTTAATTCAACTAACATTTTTTTAGTTTCTAATAAGCTATTTGTTTTCTCTATAATTTCATTGCTAACATTGATTTCCTTCGATAAATGATTTTTTGTCTCTGTAAGTTTGATAGATTTTGCTAATAATTCTTCTTGAACAGCTTTTGATGTTACTAATTTTTGAATCTCATCTAACAATAATTGAGCATCTGGTAAACTCATTAATTGTTCTGCTACATGTTTAGATTCTTTACCATCGGCAATAATAGTAGTAAGCGAACGATATAATCTTTGAATATCATTTCTTTTCTGTACAAATTCTTTTATTTGATGAATTTCAGAATATAAGTTCTCAATATGACTTAAATCCTTAATAACGTTATTAATCTCGCTAATTCTATTCTCGATAGATTCTCGTTCTTTTAATAAAGAAGTAATCTTTTCTTTCTTAGCCATTAATTCATTTACTTCCACGTTTAATTTTTCTAATTCAGTAATTTGATTGTGCATTTGAGGAAGATATGAGAATGAATCTATATTTTTTTGAATAGCGTTTTTTTCTTTCTCAGTTGTTTTAAGCTGAGTGTTATATTTTTTTAAGTCACCTTCAAGGTCTTTAATTACAGCATCAGCATAATGAGTGCCATAGATAGAACCAACAATTTTAGCTCTTTCAGATGAAGTATAACCATCTCCAACGAAAAACCAAGAAGTACCTTGCTTCATGAAATTAATCGGAACATCGTTTCCTGTATCAATGTTCAATTTGTTAAATCCAAGGATTTCTTGTACAAGTGGCAAAGCTTTTGTATTTGTAGTTTCTACAGAACCATCTTTAGGGTTATAAATCTCATAACCGTTTTTCCCGTTTTTAGATTTCTCTACAATACGAGAGATAACATATCCATTTGATAAATAAATTGTTACTCTTGCAAAATCAGCACCCTTTTTAATGAACCTACGAGGATTTCTACCGAAGTTTTCGAATATAAATGCAAATGCTCGTAAAACTGCACTTTTACCTTGACCGCTTTCTCCTGTGAACAAATTAAGACCTTTCGAAAATTCAAGAACAGTATTTTCGTGAGATTGAAAGTTTTCTAAAACCATTTTTGTAATGTAATAAGAATCAGCTACAACATTATTTTTCATTAAAGATTTCATTTTTGAGGTAACTCGCTCAATTACTTCATCTTTAACTACATTCTTAATATTTTCGTTTTCAGAAATAACCTGAATAACTTCTGTAATACTTGTAGCTTTTCCAATATTAGCTTTGTTTACAATAGATTTGATTTCTTCCATCTTTCCTTGTTGTTCTTTTTTTTGCATAATCTTTGTTCTATCTAATACTTCTTCAGCTTTTTTAGCACTCTTTAAATAAATCGTTTTTACCTTAAGTCCACTTTCTTCATCAATTTCAATTAGAAGAACTTTTGGTTTTCGTTTCATTTCTTTTAAGTCATTTTTCATACGTGGAATCGCACCTGGATTTACGAAATACTTACCATCCATTTCTGTCAAAGGGAATCCAATATGGTCATGACCAGTAATTGTTAAATCAGCTTTCGTATAAGGAGCAATTTCATCAACTAATGTATGTCGGAACAAGTTTCCCATATCCTTATTCGTTAAATAGCTATGAACGATATGGATGTGGTAATCGCCCGCTTTTTCTTCAATGATATAATCTGAAAGATTCTCTTTTTTATCTATACCATTATGATAATGGGTAGCTGTAATAGCAATAGTTTTTCCGTTTTCCATTTCAAATATAATAGGATTTTCTTTTGAAGCTAACTGCATAAACCCAATTCGTTCTAAAAAACGAAGGCTTGTCTTGTTATAACTCTTTAATGAATCACCTATCAATTCATGGTTTCCAATTGCACCAATCATAGGGATTTGCTTTGCATCTAAGAAAATATCTCGTAATTTTTCCATAGATAATTGTCCAAATGACAACTGCTTAAACAAATCAAATGTATCTACCATACTCCATTTTTCTACCACATCTAATAGAAATTCATTTTGGTATGTATGTGAGTTTAAAAAATCACCTGGTTGTAAAAAAGCCTTTACATCGTATTTCTTTGCTAATGCTTTGATTTCTTCTCGTTTTGCAGTAATGCTTTCATGATAATTATCTATTCGATTTGTTGGAACAGAAGGTCTTTCGTGCATATCTCCAAAATAGAGGAATCGCATACTTTTCCCCAAAACTAACCCCTCCTTACATATCCGTTCTTTGTAAATTTTATTTTACTAACTATAGTTAAGATATTAACATTTATATTAACTATAGTCAATATAAATGTTTTAAGCAAAAATCTTCTGATATTGTGAATCTATTCCATCGGTTGGGCAGATTTGAATGATATCTCCTGATTGAAATTGCAAAAAAACCAACAAAGCACATATAAACCCTATAAGAATAAAAAGAGAATACATAAGATATTCCTTTTTCCCAGACATATAATCATCTCCTTTTTGTATTTTCTCATCCTACTCAATTCATAAAACGGTTATTCAATAGAATGTGTGCAAGCCAATACGTCTAAGATACGCTAATAATCTACAAAGGCTCGTAATGGTCTCGCTAATAACCGATAGCGTTTGATAAAAATAATAAAAAACATTGTCTAAAAAACGACATACTTTTCTTTTTAGAAAGGATAGGATAATTAAAAAGAAATAAAGGGGGATATATAGGTGTTCAAAACAATATCTTTTGGAGCGAGAAAAATTGATGTTGAAAGAATTGAGAAATTACAAGAGAGACATCAAAGAAAGTATGGAGGAGCCACTATTAATCAAAGTGATTTATTAAGAAACATGATAGAGATAGAATACAATGCAGGAGATAGAGAAGTTTTTTGTGCAAACAATGAGGATTCAAAACATATTAAATTTCTACAGAAACGCTATGAAAAAATACATGGTGAAGAAATTAGTCAATCTGAACTTATAAGAGAGTTATTAAGAAGAGAATATGTACTATTAGAAAAAGAAGAAGGTCATCAGAGAGATTTGGATTTTATGAAACGAGTTCGGAGATAACAGACATTTGCAAAACGCTCTCTTTCTAAAACGTGACTCAGACACTCTATTCATTATGAAAACAGAAAAAGTTTAATATCATAAAACATACAGAATAATTGAATTTGTTCTGAATTACTAACTTTTGAATTAGGGTTTTAGGAAGGAGATGTTATATATGAAATTAACAATGATTGGAAAACACGTATCTCTTACAGAAGGAATGAAAGATGCAATGCATAAAAAACTGAATTTTTTAAATAAATTCCTAAAAGGAGATACAATTGTAAGTATTACTGTACAAGTGGAGAAGAAATTAACGATATCTGTGTCTGCACCATATAATGGTCAATTTATTCGTGCGAAAAGTGAAGACGAAGATTTTTATGTAGCATTGGATGATATAGTTGATAAAATCAAAAGACAAATAACGTCTGCAAAAGATTTAGAAAAATCAATGAGAAGATTGGACAAAATGCAAAGAAAATCTCTGTATTATACTGACGAAATAGACAAGAAAGAAATAAAAATTACAGATAAAATTGTAAAACGCAAACAATTTGAATTGAAACCTATGCATGAAGAAGAAGCGATTCTTCAAATGAGGGTTTTAGGCCATAAACAATTTTTATTTGTAAATGCAGAGTTAAATAATGTGATTTGTCTTTTATATACACGGACAGATGGGAATTATGGAATTATTGAAAGTTGCGCATAAGAATTTTTATTAATTGTTACAAAATAAAATAATATTTTATTTTGTATATGTAATATATATAAATAAAAAAAGATAAGCATTTAATTGCTTATCTTTTTTTTATTCTTTGTTGGTAATATCACTTTTATTGTATCTTATATATAATATTTTTTTAATTCAGGAAAATGATATACAAATACCATTCTCCTCCTGCCTCATAAATAGGGATAAATGGTATAAAATTTAAATCAACTCATCTTCTTCATCATTTATGCTTGGATGGAATGAGCTTGCACCTCTTTGATACTCATTATCTGAAAGTACAGTCGTGCTTTTTATCTTAGCACCTAATTCTCCCTCGTCAACAAATGTATCACCATCATCATTTTCTACTTCAGCAAGAGGGTCAAGTACTACGGCGGTTGATGGATAGACTTTATTTGGCTCTTCTATCACAACATCTTTTACAACTGCTTCTTCAACTAATTTTTCTTTTGTTAAATCGACATTTGTATCTTCAGAAGGTTTTGAAGAACCGAACTCCTTGTGATATTTTTTATCTTGTTCTTCATTGTACTCAGCCACCATTTTATCCAATAAATCATTTAATTCTTGTGGAATATACTCGATTTTACTAACACCAGGGGCTTGAATACTATTGTTTTTAATTAAACAATAAGTAATCTGTCCAAATTCACGATAAATAATATCAGTTGGAGAATATCTTGCTTTTGTTTCCTCTGCTTCTCTAAAGCTTTCATTAATTGGTCTATGCCCAAGCCCTCCCAATATACTGAATTTTTGCTGAGAATATCCTTTTTGCGTAGTTTTTTCAATGATTTCACCGAATTGTTTAGAGTAATATTCAGCATCTTGAGCATTACCACCAGGATAAATAATGGTATTACGAGCGTTTGTAGAAACGAGTTCAATAAAGTCTTTACCATCTTTACCACTACCCATACCAATTAAGGCACGGTTTTGTGTTGCTAAATGTGATGCTACACGATAAGAACGTCCTTGTGTTAACATGTCAGCAAACCCAGGATTTGAATAAGTTTGGAATTCATCAATATATAGCATGTTTCCTCGTCTTGTATTTTCATTACCTGGTCTTCTAAATACAGCGGATTGTAATTGGAGAATAATGAAGTAACCTAAATACTTACCTAAATCCCTTAGCTTACCTTGAGCAGTAGCGATTGTAATAATCGTACCTTCTGCAAGTGATTTATCAAAGTCAACATCTGAACCACGACCTTTAGGAGGATTAAGTACTCGTCTTAAATATTTATTTGAAACGAGTTTTGCTACTTGAGAGCGAACACCTGAGCAATGTTCATATGTTTTAGTAGCTCCTTTATCACCTGTAGCTCCAGTAAAATAATCATTTAAGAACCACAATGCAATGTCATTATTTTCTTTTGCCATAGAATCACTTTCTGAAGGTAGTTTAGAAAACTCTTGTACCATTTTCTTTCCACCGCCACCTGTATTGTGTAGCAATGTTGATAAATCAATTAATGTAGCATCATCTTTGTATAAACGTTTTAATACTTTTAATGCATTACGAATTAAGTTTTCATTCATATCTAAGAAGAATTGTGGAGAATCAGGGTTTAACATTTTGAATGTTGTCGCCATGTTCTCAATAACATCAGATTCATCTCCGAAAAGTGGGTTGAAGTAAGGGCAATCTGGAAGAACAGGGTTGAAATACTGTACTTCACGATTATAGTATCTTGCCATGGCAAAGATTTTTTCTGCTAAATCACCTTTTGGTTCAATAACTGTAACCCCTAATTCTGGATTTTGCATATCTCTATGAATCATAGGAATGATTGTTTGAGATGTTTTACCAGAACCTGTTGGACCTAAAACCAACATATGAAGATATCTATCTTTCAAAGGCAAGATTACAGGATTTTGTGTCTCAATGTTTTTACCAAGTACAGCATCACCCTGTTTTATTTCCTCTACTTTTCCACCTGCTAAAGAATCCCATATAGAGGTTTCTGATACCATTGTCATTTTGTTTTTGAATTCTTCATTTCTAAAAATAGCAATAGAACTAATAATAATTGCAAAATCAACAAGATAAATCACCTTAATCATACTGCTATAGAGTTTAGGGTCTTGGATGTGATTTAATCCAGAGATTATGAAATGGTCAAATAAAGCTAATGCCCCTATAACAAGTGAAAGTTTCAATATCTTTAATGCAAATGATTTTTTCTTATCATCGGCAAAATCTTTTAGAAATAGAAATCCTAAAGTAATTAGCAATGCAATCCCTAAATGAATAAAAAAGAAACTCTTTTTAAATAAAAAAATGGTCATCAGCATACTGCATTGAAAGGCAAACATGCCAATCATAATGCCTCCAATGTTTTCTCCCATTTGTTGTAGAGTAGAACTGTTTTTTAATTTTGATAATCGTTCATTCATTTCTTATCACCATCCTCTTGCAAGGCTTGGTGTTTATCGAAGTCTTTGTCCATATCTTTAAAGAATCGAATAGTCTTATAGTGATATGTTTTGTCTTTTGGAGCATACATACCGTAATATTCTAAAGTTGCGTTATTATATTCAATCACATACGCAATCAAATTATTTTTCTTTTCTATCTCAAATTCAATTTTATGAACACGTTCAGCCCCAACCATTGTATTTTGAATGGTTTTTAGCATCGGGTCATTGCTCTCACCACGAAGGACCTCGTGATTCAGTATCTTTACATCTCCATTTACAATTGGTGATAAACTATCAAAATCATGAATAACATCTCGTCTTTCTTTTTCTGGTAACATGATTGTACCGATTACCATCATTTCAGGGTGTCGCATGTTTTTTGCAATCTTTCCTTTTTGAAAATCAGGAGCTGTTAATGTTGACATCATAATTGATGCATCATAATAAATAGATGCGATTTTTGTATTTATACCCGTGGTGAATTGGTAATCTCCCAACTCTTCTTTTACTTTTTTCAATACCTTGTCATAACTCGCTGAACTTGAAAGTTGAATTAATTCTTTTTCAAGAGCTTTTGCTTTATCTTCAGGGTATTCTTCTTTTCCACGATTTTGACCAACTTTCATTAAATTGCTTTCGTAATTTGCACCATCTCCACCTACCATGTCTTTTTTCTCTTTCTCTGTCATTTTAGAAATTTCTTCTTTGGATAATGGTGTATACTTTTCTAAATGCTTATCGACTTTTGTTTCTTCTTTTTTTTGAATCACTTTTTCTTTTACAGCTTTATCTTCTTTCGCAAAAGGATTTGCTACTGCAAACCATATACTTGACCCAATACCAACTACAACTGTTGCTCCAAGTAAACCAAGTAAAACTTTTTCTTTTTTCATAAAATCCCCTCCTTAAAAAACAAGTCCTATATCTTATACAGAAAGGGGAATTTTAATAAAAAAAATAGGTTGCGAGATGTTCTATTCATCATCTCGCAACCTATTTCTCTAACAGACTATTATTTATTATTAAAAACAGGCTCTACCTTAGTTGTGTATTTTAGTTTTACAGTCCCTGTTTTTCCAGATAACCATGTCACTTTCTTTTCACCTGTTTCTTTTCCACTTAGCAATGCAATGGCATCTGATTTTGTAATCGTTGCTCCGCAATATTCCTTTCCAATAATTACGGTACAAGGCTCCTTATATTTTTCGCATAAATAATATTTACTTGTTTCTTTTATATTTTCTCCGCATTTAGGGCATTTGCAAATCACTTCAGTTTTTGAAGAGGAAGACTTTGTTGTATTAGGTTTTTTATTATCTGAATCAAATAACATATCAATGGAACCCTTGTTTTTGTTTACTTGTAGTTTTGCTTTCCATTTCTTTTCACCTTTTGCGAATTCTAATTCTTTAGAAGGTTTTCCACTTAAAATCTTTTTCATTTCAGCTTTAGTGATTTTTGCTTCTAAGTAAGATTTTCCAAATAGGAAATCGCAACCATTTTTATATGCTTCGCATAGGTAGAACTTTTTACCTTCAATGACATGCTTGCCACATTTCGGACAAGAACCAAGTGATTCTTTACTTGAGGATACAAACACTTTTAATTGTTTTAAATCCTCAACTTCTTTTTGGATGTATGCAATCATTTCTTTATAGAAGACATTTGGGTCAAATTGGCTTTCTTCAATGTCTAACAATTTTTCTTCCCATGTAGCGGTAAGCTCAGGGGATGTAATATCATGTCCATTTAAGGATTGAATAATGCCGATTCCATAATCCGTTGCGTATAAAGAGGTTTTCTTTCTTTCAATCATATTTAGAGAGACTAATTTTTCAACGATGTCGCCTCGTGTCGCAGGTCTACCAATTCCCTTTGATTTTTTTAAGACAAGTTTCAATTCTTCATCATCTACAAATCGACCTGCATTTTCCATTGCTGTATTTAATACTTTTTCCGTAAATCTACCAGGCTTAGTTGTTTGTTTTGTAAGTAAATTTGCGTTTTTTAATAAAACAATTTCACCTTTTTTTAATGATGGAATGATATTGTCTTTAGATTTGTAGTTGTAAAGTGCCATAAATCCCATAGATTCTAATACACTGCCTGATGTTTTAAATAAGTGACCGTTATTTTCAGTAATTACACTTGTTTTTTGACTGACCATAGGAGGTAAGAAGACACTTAAAAATCTTTTTACAATTAACATATAAATATTAATTTCTTTATCTGTTAATCGACCAAAGTCTGGTGTTAATCCTGTAGGTACAATAGCATAGTGGTCACTTACTTTTTTATCGTCAACATATTTTTTGTTACTTGCTACGTCTGAAAGGAGTTTAGAATCATTTATTACGGCCTTTGTTTTATCTGCTAACTCTGAAATCTGAAGTAAAGGTCTAAGCATATTAGGAAATTCTTTGCTAATAGCTGTTGTTAGATGTGAACTATCAGTACGAGGATAACTAACAAATTTTTTCTCGTATAAAGTCTGAGTAATACTTAATGTTTCCTTCATTGTATATCCATACGTTGAGTTTGCTTCATTTTGTAGTGCTGATAAAGAATGCAACTGAGGAGCGTATTTAATATCTTTTTCTTGGTTTACAACTTTTACCGTACTATTAATTCCTAAAGAATCAATAATCTTTTGAGCATCCACTTGTTTCGAAAATTGAGTACCACCATCTTTATTAAAGTAAAGACCTTTATATTTCCCGAAATCAGCCTCGATTTCCCAAAAATCTTTAGGGATAAAATTCTTAATCTCAAGTTCTCTATCAACTAAGATTTTTAGGGTAGGAGTCATGACTCGCCCTAAATTCATTTTTTGACCGCCTACAATGGAAAAGGCTCTTGTGAAATTCATTCCAATCAGCCAATCGAAATAAGCACGTAATTTACTGGCTTTGGTCATGTTAACTAAAGCGGGCTCGCTTTCATCTCTTAAGTTATTTAATGCTCTCTTCAATTCTTGTGCAGTTATATCATTGTGCCAAATTCTTTTGACAGGTAAGTTACACCCAATAGAATCATAGAAACTAAAGAAAATGTGTTGACCTTCTCTCCCTGGGTCACACCCATTAATGAGATAGTCGTAGTTACCGTTTTCAATAGTCTTTTTAATATCTTTATACATGTCTAATTTGTCCTTAGTCGGCTGGTAAATAAACTTATCAGGAACCAATGGAAGGGTAGCTAAATCCCAGTTTGCCCATTCCTCTTTATACTTATCAGGAGCAATCAATCCCATTGTATGTCCTGCGAAAGATTTAAACTCGATAATATCTTTGTGTCCATAAGTGTTGTATGCACTCTGGATGTCTCTCATTAAACTTGGTTTTTCTGCAATTAATAAAGCTCTTGCCATTATTACACCATCTCCATTTCGTTAACTATAGTCAATATTATATATTATTCATTGACTAAATTCAATGAACGTATATTTGATTCACTATGTTTCTTTTTGAGATATTCTATGTCTTTTGTAAATGAATTAATAAAATTATATTTTCTATTATGCTGAATTGATTTTTTATCTTGTATATAGGTTTATGTTTCGGAGGGGTTTTGAATTTGTTGAAATAAGTTGATTTTAGTAGGGGATAGCAACAATGTTCGCTAATATCTTCTAATGTGCATTCATAATAACTAAGAAATGTATAGCTCTTATAAAAATAGAGGTGGTTTATGTTATAAATATTGTCGAACATGATAGACACTTTAAATGATTTACTATAATCATGAAAAAATATATGTTATAGATAATAAAAAATAATATGTTATTGAGTTTTAAAAGATAAAGTTTAATTTTAATTAAAGGGGTTGTTTTAAAATGGAAAAACAAAATGTGTTCAATAATTGTGGTCAAGATATTTCTGATATGTTATCTGCTGATACAAAAAAAGGTAAGGATACTATTAGTGAAAAAGAGCTTAACAATGTAGTAAAAGAAGAAAACTTAGCTAATATTCAGCATCTGGCATCTGGCTTCCTAACAGAGGGTGTAAAATATTTACCTGAGATTCGGGAGAGAATGAAAGCGATGGGCCTTGAAGGTCAATTAGATACTGTATTACAAGGTCTTGGAGTAGTGAAAGAAACTGAAATGAATAAAAAATAAGGAAAGGTTATCTTTATAACTTTCCTGATAAAATAGAATTATAAGGAAGAGAAAAAAGAATTCAGTAGTCTAAAATCACTGAATTCTTTTTTGTTAATATGTTTTTCTTATTAAGAATATGTCTCAGAAGGAGTATGTGTAGCAATATCCATTCCCTTTATTTTTTCTGACCAAGAGCTTATCTTTTCCACCGTTAAATAGCCTGTATGAACACATACCGATACTGACATCGTTCATTTATTAAACTCCTTCATATGAAACATGATAATTTAATCTTTTCAACTTATAGATTTGTAGAATGGCTGAATCTAATGGTTAATGAATGGAAACGATTAATCGTTCTCTCTTGAATAAACCATCAACTTCTCTCCAAGATGTAATTAAATCATTTTTATCCATTATGTAATCTGATAGAATGATATCTTTGCTATTAATCTGCTTATCGCTAACCATTTGAGTATCAATTGTCTTTTTATCACTTGACACTTCTTCCATTACTGTTACGTTTATCATCACTTATTCCTCCAAATTGAAACATTTTTTCAAATACCTGATTTTGATATGCAAAATATTATATGTGTAAAATGCAAGAAAACAACCGATTTGACTATAGTAGATAAAATTATAATTCATCAATAAATAAGTGTAAATAAAAAACTTCTTACAATATGTAAGAAGTTTATAATTCTTTCTGTAATTTTTCTTTGATTCTTGAGTTTCTATTCGTGTCACTTATTTTTAAAATGCCTTTATTTAGTGTTTCTTCATCACCAATACTAATAAGGATTTTCTTCGCTCTTGTTCTTCCTGTATAAATTAAATTTCGAGTAGACATACTTAATTGAGAATCATGGAAAGGCATAATAACAATAGGGAATTCGCTACCTTGGCTTTTATGAATGGTAATTGCATATGCTAACTCTAATTGCTCTATATCCTTTTCTGAATAAGCAACAGGTTCATCTCTATCGGGATACTCTATATCCACCTTAAATTCACCTTCATATGTATAGATAGAAGAAACAACACCAACTTCTCCGTTATATACCCCTAATTCTTTATTGTTTTCCGTGTGAATAACTTTATCACCTGTTCTAAATGTAGTGAATTCATCCCTTTGATAGTCCATTGTAGAAGTAGGTGGATTGAAATGCAATTGAATAGCACGATTTAATTCATCTGTTCCCAAGTCTCCGATACGCATAGGGGATAAGATACAAATGTCATCTAATTTATAATGATATTTATCCATCATTCTTTTTACACTATCAATTATTTTTTTTCGAATGACTAATGAGTTCTTTTCCTGAATGAAATATTCATCACCTTTTGTATGGTCAAAACAAATTCCATCAGAGTCTTTAGTTGTCTTACCATGAATAACCTTATATGAATTCATTACAATTTGTGAGTTTTCAGCTTGACGGAATACTTTATCTAATTTCGTAACAGGAATTTTTCCACTATCAATTAAATCCCTTAAAATTAAGCCAGGACCTACGGAAGGAAGTTGGTCAACATCCCCAACAAATAGAATACGAGTATTCTCACCTATATTATTTACCAGTTTGTTAGCTAAATAGGCATCAACCATACTGAATTCATCTACAACAATAAAATCTGATGTTAGCTGATTTAATTCCTTTGTTCCTCCAAAGCTATTCAGCCCTAACCCTCTATGAATTGTCGATGCGTCCATATTTGTTAATTCGGTCATTCGTTTACTTGCTTTGCCTGTAGGGGCTAAAAGTAAAATAGTAGCTTTTGGATTTACTTTTTTGATACATTGTACAATTGTATTTGTACTCTGTGTTTTTCCTGTCCCAGGACCGCCAGTTAAGATGCTAATACCATTTAACAATGCCATGTATACAGCTTCTGCTTGCTTCTCTGCTAACTTAAAGTATTTACTTTCATAATCTTTAATAAAGTCATCAATTTGACTCTTTTGACATAATGGTGTTTTGAAAGATTTAACTAATTCTTTCAGACCTGAAATGATATTGTTTTCGATTCTGTGATAATCTGCTCTATAGATACATACTTTTCCATCATTATTTTCCTCTGTTACAAGAACACCAGAAGTAAATAAACCTTGAAGGACAGCATCTATTTTTTGAACAGGTATAGTAGTCATTTGTTCTTTAGGGTATGCTCCAACCCGAAGGATAAAGTCTTCTAATGAATCTAATAATTCATCTTTGAAAATACAAATATCACCTTTTGATTGCATTCGATATTCGATATAAAACAAGATGGCATGTTTAATTCTTTCAATACTATCACTTGTTTTTCCTAATGAGTAAGCAATCTTATCTGCATAAGTAAAATCTAACTTTGGAATAGAACAGACAACGTAAGGATTGTTTTTTATTTTAACTAAACTTGCATCCTCTAATTCATCATAAATTCGAATAGCGACAGAAGATTCTAAATCAAAAGATTGGATGAATGTAGCTAATTCTTCAAACCGTTTATGCTCAATTAATTGGTTCTGAATACTTTTAGCTCGTTTTTCTGTAATTCCGATATTTACTAAAACTTTATGGTCTTTTTCAATAAGTGAAATTGCTTCTAAACCTAATTCGTCCACAATTTTTTTTGCCGTTTTCATTCCTACTCTTGAAACTCGCTTCTTTATAAAATCTATCAATCCTTTTTTTACTTGAGGAATTGTGGCAGTAGGGGGTGAGGTGAGTTTTATCGAATAACCATATGTTTTGTTTAATTGAACAAAGCCGTTTCCTTCAAATCTATCCCCTTTGTGAACCGTATTAAAATTCCCTTGGATTCTCATTTCTTTTGTAAATTGATTTTCAGAATCATGATTCAATATATTGGCTGTAATAATATAAAACCTATCTTCAATTTTTTCATATAGTATTTTTTTTACTTCAAATTCTAATGTGAATTGTTTTCCTGTTTTAAACATTTCAATACGCCTCTCTTAGTTATACAGAAATAAACCTTTTTCTGAATGGATAATAAGTGGAGTATCTGAGTCTCCCTCAACAACAATGTATTCTGTACCATCAACGACAGATGGATACAATAGAAAATTAAGACTATCTTCTTCTTCAGGAATATAGCTCTCGATTAATAAAGTGAAGAATAAAACACCTTTATGATTTTTAACACCTTCCGTAATTCCTCTTTTTCGTAAATTATATCTATCAGGTCGTACTAAGGTTCTATTAGAAGTAATAAATCTTTCTGATGCTTTAGATATTGCAGAGTCAATATCTAATTCATTAAAGGCTTTTTTTCTTAGTAATACGGGTGTATCTGTAGAAATTCGAATTCTTACGATTTCTTTATCAGGATAAATATTCTCAATATTAAACTGAATAGAGATTTCTTTTGTTCCTCCAAAATTAGATTTATAAGTAGTATAGAAGATAAATCCTCGACGAGGAACATTAAGTACTCTTTTAGGTCGGAACATTTTTCCGACTGAACAAATCCCAATCATTTCATTCATGATAATCAATCTCCTTGTTGTGTAATAATCTCTTTTCAGCATAGCATTTTGAATTATTCCTGTCAATTATTCTTGACATAAACGAGTTAATGCTGATGAGTTAAGAATAATTCAGACTTTGAAAAATGAATATTTCTCCTGAAAAACATGTAGAATAACACACCTTAATAGGAAATATGTATGAGGAAGGTGAGGCAAATGGAAAAGGTTATTCGTATTTTAGTTGTAGACGATGCACATTTTGTTCGTGAATTAATAAAACAAGCTATAAAAAAGAAACCAGATGATGAATTCGAATATAAAATTGTAAAAGAAGCTGAAACTGGAAAAGAAGCAATAATTGACTACTTCAAGGAACAACCAGATTTTATCATATTGGATTTGAGTCTACCTGATATAAATGGATTTGATGTAATGAAACAAATACTTTCAAAAGACCCAAATGCAAAAATCATTGCAATGTCAGATAATTACAGTGATTCGATGAGAGAAAAAACAATTGCAAATGGAGCGACTTACTATGTTCCAAAACCATTTCAAAATGCGTTTCTTTGGAATGGAATGGATGCAATTATTGAGCGATTGAGGGAAGAAGGACACCAGTTTCCCTACGAAAGCTCCGAGAAGGAGCTTTTTCCAGAAGTTGTTCAAAATGAATTAAAGAAAAGTAGTGATGTAGTTGTAATGGATGGTGAAGATGAAGAAGATGAACTTTTTAAAAAAATATCCCATCCAACTAATCCTACAAGTGAAACTGTGATTGTGTTAAACGGTGAGAAAGACGATGTAAATAAAGAGAAAAGTGAAACCATTGTCATTTCTTTATTAGATAAAAAAGAAGAAAAAGATTCTATTGAGTCTTATCATGACATCCGTTCAGCAAACCATGATAACAAAATAAAAGAAAATCAATATGAAATCATATCACTTGAGCAAGATAAAAAAGAATATAATGAAGAAATAAAAAAAGATACTCATAATATAAAACAAAATAAAAAAATTTTAAGTGATAATGATATTAAAGATGCATATTATATTGAAGATATAGAAACTCCTGAGGAGGAAGTCCTAAATTTGGATGAAGAAAGTGCGAAAAAGAGTCAAACACCATTAGAACCAATTGATGAATTAAAACAAAAGAATAATTCATACAATGAAGTATCTAATGATAATGGTGAATCTTCACAAAAGACGTTTTCTATTCGTCCACCAAGGGATAAGGCTTTGAAACAAATGTATGAAGAACAGTATCAAGCCTATCCAAGCTTCTATGAAGCAGGAGATTCTCAAAATGAAAAAAAAGAAGAAGATAATAAAAAAAAGAAAAAAGGACTATTTTCTTCATTAAAAAAAATTTTTAAGAAAGACTAAGGGGGAATTATACATGGAAATGACAAAATTTAAAGATGCAATTGAAAAAGGAACAGTATTTAGTGGAACGGTGCGTTTAGTACAACGTCACGAATCGTTAGATACAGATATTTTAATGACTGAATTAGATGGTGTACAAGTAGTTATTGCTCGTGAGGAAGTTGATATTCGACAAGTAAAAACATCTCTTGTAAACTTCATTGGTAGAAAGGTGTCATTTGTTATTTTATCTGTAGATGAAGAAAATGGAGTATTAATGGCTTCTCGAAAAGCAGTAGAAGAAAGGAAACGTGATGCATTAATTTCTAAGCTTGAAGAAGGTGCAGAGTTCGATGCGAAAATCACAAAAGTTTTACGCTTTGGTGCTTTTGTTGAAATCAATGGTGTTTCAGTTCTTTTACGAAACTCTGATTTTGCTGAAGGTTTCACGTCTTTACGTGAAGTGAAACAAGCGGGCGATGTAGTAAAAGTAAAACTAACAAAAGTAACAGAAAATCATCGAATTTTAGTACAGGCTGTTGAGAAGTTCAAAAC
Source organism: Bacillus sp. NPDC094106 (assembly GCF_044764345.1). Lineage (NCBI taxonomy): Bacteria > Bacillati > Bacillota > Bacilli > Caryophanales > Bacillaceae > Bacillus > Bacillus sp. NPDC094106. The sequence goes on from NZ_JBIWHY010000025.1 coordinate 45,936, forward strand.
GAATTCAGTAATGAGTTTAGATAAATTCGAACCAAATCAAGTTGTATTAGGCCGTATTAGAAGCGTAAAACCATGGGGATGTTTCGTATGTATTGAAGCAAATATTGATGCTTTATGCCCAATCCCTGGGACATTTGATGTTGAAGAAGATATGCTTGTGAGCTTCCGTATTACACAAGTTCGTGTAGATGAGAAGAAAGTACGTGGTAAAATCATTAACATTTTACCAGATGAAATTGAAGAATAAGATTGTAATAGAACTAAGGATAAGATAGCAAGAGAATTTATCTCTTGCTATCTTTATATCACGAAAGGAGATGTTGTCATGTATCTAAAAGAATTAGAAAAGCTATCTGATATTCCTGACGACTTAAGACAAACGTTTCAAAATAAATTTACAAATACGGTTTCTAAAAATGAAATTATTAAAATGAAAAATAACGGAAAATTAACAGAACGAGATTTAGATATTGCTAAGTTCTTATTTAAATTTAGATTTGCAACAGCGGAACAGATTCAACAATACTTAGAGGTTTTAAGTGGAAATCCTGAAGATGGTTCTTCTATTTATGCGATTAGAAATCGTTTAGAAAAATTAGTTCAAAATAGAGTGTTGAATAAGTTTATGCTTGGAGATTTTGAAGAAGAGCATATGAAGCAAGATGCATTCCCGTTTTATTGTTTAGATTTAGGAGGAAAATACCTGGTTACTCACTATTCGAACGAAGATACATTTGATTGGTATATGATTACCAATATGAAAACATCTGAAATCATTGTGAAAGATTTGATTTCTACTCAATTCTATTTGCAATTAATGAAAACATGTCCTGGTAAAATCGTATTTTTCAATGTGAATCCTGAATTAAGAGTGGGAAATAAGAATATTATTCCGTCATTTGAGTTTTGTATGAAATTAGATGGTTTAGTTGGGCAACATAGGTATTTCATAGGTGAAATTGGAAGGGATGCAGATGTACCTCTTTTATTTAGACAAAAATCAGAAAAATTGGAACAACTTATTACTACAAATGCATGGAAAAAATATTACTACGATAGTGATATTCCACCTGTTTTATTCATAGTAAGTGAAACAGATGTTTTAGCAAAAGAATGTGGAAAAATCTTAGATACTTGTACAGAAATTAAAAATTATCGTTTTACTACATATGATAGAATGAAACGACCTTTGTATGAAAAAGGAGCATTTCTCAAATATGTTCCAGATGTAGAGGCCTTAATGGAAACAAAAGCTGTTACTTTCAAAGAGTAAAAAGTACCGTTATACATAACGGTACTTTTTATTTTGACCCTGCTCCTGTCGTAATCGAAACAAATAGCATGTAAAGAAGTGGAATTGCTCCAAGGAGTCCTGTACAAATCCCTACAACTAATAATTCATTTGTAATTTCTTTTCTTTTAGTTGGATTATCTGCATGTGCTCCTAATCGCATGAATAGGACAATAAATGCTAAAATTCCCGTCATTACGCCAAAGCCTATAAATCCTGCTATGTGAATTTTATATTCAGCAATAAAACCATTAAAAGCATCTTTAAATTTTGCTCCTAATTGAGATTCCGCATGAGTTAAATATGTGGATAGAAGAAATGTATACATTAGTGTAGCTGTAAAAAGAAATCTCTTTGATATATTTCGTAATAAAACCATTCTAATCCCTCCCCTTGTATGTTTAGATTCTTTATCATATGTTTTTTCAGACCTATACTTTATGATATTAATGCTCTATCAATTGTTATATTTTATTTGACTATAGTTAATAAATATTCTATATTTCTAATATATTTAGTATGCGTATAAATTTGGTATATAGATATATTTATTCTGATAGGAGCGAAGGAAAATGACTAAGAATGGATTGTTCATTTCTATTGAAGGTGGAGAAGGTTCAGGTAAATCAGTTTTAATTCAAGGATTGCTTCATTATTTTGAAAAACAAGGCATTGTGTGTATGGCATCACGAGAACCTGGTGGTATTAAGGTTGCGGAGAATATTAGAGAGCTTATTTTTGAAAATGAGATGGATGCTATAACAGAGACTTTATTGTTTGCTTCTGCAAGAAGAGAACATTGTAAGAAAAAGATATTACCTGCATTGGAACAAGGGAAAGTTGTTATTTGTGACCGTTTTGTTGATAGTTCGATTATTTATCAGGGCTATGTTCAAAACGTAGGGATGGATAAAGTACGAAGTATCAACTCACAAGCTCTTGATGGATTGATAATGCCCCATTTGACACTTTACTTAGATATTGAACCTCAAGTTGCTTTAAATCGAATTCGTCAAAACAATAGAGAGACAAATCGTTTTGATGATGAGTCTATAGAATTTCATAATAAAGTGCGAAATGGCTATTTACTTATTGCAAAAGAGTATTCCAATCGTATAAAGAAAATAGATGCATCTCTTTCAATAGAAAGTGTGCTTAATCAGGCGATTCAACAAATAAAAACGATTCTATAATCACTTGCAAAAGCAGGTGATTTTTTCTTTTTTCGTTAAAAATAATTGACGAATGATTTAGTTGGATTATATAATGAAGTCAAATTTAAAAACATGTATGTACGATAAAGTGAAGGAACGTGAGGGTTTAAAATGAAAATTCAAGATTTAAATGAATTGAACAAAATGGGCTACTTGGTTCTCGATGGAGAAATTGCAGTAATAAATAAAGTAGAAGAAGTTTTGAAAGAAAGAGGTTTAGAGCAGGTTGATTTAGCAAAAATGACAGGTCTGTCAAGGCAATACATTAATTCTGTAATTAAAGGAAATATTCGTCCTGGTGTAGATTCTGCAATTAAAATTTCTTATGTATTAGATATGGCAGTTGAAGAATTGTTCAACTTAAAAGAAAGCGCATGGACCTCTGATATTAAAGATACAGGTGAGGAAACATTATTTTTAGATATTTGTGAGATGGAGATAATAGGAAAGAAAGTAATGGAACATCAGATAAAAAAAGAAAGTGAAGAGCTTTCATCATCATCTGGCTATATATACGTAGATACAGAAACAGATAAGAAATTAACAAAAGAAGTGTATGAATCATTACTAAATGATTTTATTGAAGAACGTATTCATAAAGAAATTGAAGAAGTCAAAAACTCATTAGAACGTGGTATGTCTAAAAAAGCAGTTGAATCCAGAGCAAGAAAACAAATTCAAACAGAATTTGACAAGCGATACACGGAAAGATATAAGAAATTAGCAAAGATTGTAACTCCTCTTGTAAATAAACAAAACCGATAAAAATTATTGAGTCTGAATGTATTCAGGCTCTTTTTTATTCGCCCATCTTAATGGAGTGAAACGCCTTAGCTATGAATATAATAAGGCACTCTATAGGAAAGAAAGGGTGATAAAAAATGAATCATCATGCTCATAAAATTGGTGGTGTTTGTGCAGCGGTCATTGCTTGTACAGCAATGATGCAGTCTCCGATTACATACGATAAGTGCTTATTATCGGGCACATTATTAATTGGTAGCTTTATAGGTAGTCTCTTACCTGACATAGACCATCCAAATAGTAAGGTAGGAAAGAAATTAAAATTACTTTCGTGGGGAATTAACAAAGTGTTCGGTCATCGAGGACTTACACATACACTTCTTTTTACTATGCTATTATCTATATTATTATTCTTTTGCACAACCTTTTTCAATGGCTATTTGCAGGTTATGTATTCACAGTTTGTAATAGGTGTAACCGTTGGATATTTAAGTCACTTGTTATTGGACAGCATGACAAAATCAGGTGTACCTCTTTTATATCCGTTTACAAAAAAGCATTTTCGAATAGCTAAGTTCAAAACAAACCGTGATGAATTTATAGTCTCAAGCATATGTATTGTCGTTACATCGGTAATTGTTGCGATTTTGATTTGACAGATATTGTCGAACATTTCTTTTCTTATTATTTTGTAATGAGTAAACATCTATAAAACTATAATAAATGGATATTTAGAAAACAGGGATTCTACAAATTTAATCACTAAGGAGACAATAGTTATGAACACAACTTTAAACCAAAAAGGTAAGGAATTAGTAGAATTAAAGACTCGATTAGAAGGTGCTTTAGCTGATAATTTTATGAAGGAAGCTATGACGGATTTAATCCATAAAAAATTAAATACGGAAGAAGCGAAAATGGTTCTATCTGCTCCCTCTGCTAATGCTCTTATGAGACGATTAGAAGGAATGAGCCAGTACAGAATGCCTGAAGAAAATATAATGCTAAAAAAAATCATTGAGATTACAGATGCTATAAAAAAACATGCACAGCCTGTTCAATCTGTAGGGAGTTTTTATCAAAAACAATCTCAAAAGCAGTATCATTTGAAGTTCTCTGTCGATGTAGATGTGGAGAAAGAAACTTGTGTTGTTGTAAAACGCATTGGTTTAGGAGAAGAGTTTTTGGAAAATTATTTTAAGGTAACAGATAATAAAAAGCTCAAATCTCTAATGAAGGAAAATGCTTTTTTACATCAATACGTGGATATGCGTGTATGTGCTGTACTAAATAAAGTATTAAAGAACATTAGTGCTAATCATAAAGAAGGTATTCATATTTCTGTTTCTGATGCATATTTTTCATCTCAAGTAGAATTGTACAATGTTGATGTTCAATTTGAATTTAGTTCTAAAAAGAACATAAATGATGTTGGTAAGCAAATAGCTTATATGCTTCGTAGATTAGAAGATGATGTGAAGTTTAAAGAGATTTAATAAAAGGGTCCCTCAAAGGGTCTTTTTGTTTTGGATATGATTATCTACTTGAAGATGAATTCTTGATGGCATTTTCGGACTTCTCAATTATCTCTTTTGTATGTGGAGACATACCTGAATCAGGAGTTTTTGAACCAGATTTTTTACTCATAAATTAACCGCCTTTCAATGGAATAAAAAAGAAGATGTACCTTTGTACATCTCCATTTATTCCCGTTTTAACGAGGATTTATACTATATTCTTTAATGATATTTTCGTTTTTATCAATGATTCGTTTTGTGTAAGGACTCATACTGGCAGTTGTTGGAGTAGAGACTCTACTTCTTTTCTTTTGATTCGTAGAACGAAAAGCATTTTGTATAGGTACAGCTTGTCCCTCAGATTTTTCAGGCGTTTTCCTCATCTTCAACATCTCCTCTCTCATCACGCTCACAAATTGCTAAATCATACACATGTATTAATAAGAAAAAAATATCTACATCTATTTCTGTTACAACTTTCTTAGAGGAAATTTGCAAAATATGCTCTTGTTCTAACACTGTAATCGGAGCAAGTGCTATTTTGCTATCTTTGCTATAGAATGTTTTCTTGTCAACTAATGTCCCAATGGATTCTGTACGGTTGTCTAAAGAGAGTAGGTCGATAAGTTCTCTCATTTCTGCTTGAGAACTAAAACGATTTAAAGATACTTCAATTTTATTCTCTTCCCCGTAGTTTCTTAATACGTTGGACAATCCTGTTATGTACATTGTATCATCTTGTATATTTTCTTCAATAGTTACATCTCCTATATATGTAACAAGAGACTTCATTTTTTCACTAAAGGATAGTACCAATTGATTGCTATCTTTTAGTGCTTCTATAGGCTCATTTAATTCGGCAGGTCCTATCTTTTTAACTAAAGGTGTTTGAAAGACTGCGATATCTATGAGTACCGCAGAAATGAATGCATATAAAAAGTGTAATGAGTTCTTATCTGTAATGGGATAATTCGTAACAACATAACATGCACCGATTACAAATAGTAGGTTCAAAATTTTCGAAAGAGCAAAATGTTGAACCTACTATCCTTCTTTGTTAGTTTATCTGTAAAAGACAACAATATTAAATAAGTAAAAAGATATACGACAGCAAGCCAAAGAGCTACTTTTCCTGCAAATATCAATTTATCATCCCCCTTATATATCTATTTCTATCTTTTATCTTATTATATATAAATTCGATAAGACCTTTCTATAATCTTTTTTTATGTAAAACCTATTTTTATTGACTATAATACTTTACAATAATATTTTTATTGACTATAGTTGATAAAGGAAGGTGATGATAGTATGAATGAACATTTAAAGACAAAATGGATTCGCCCAGAAGATACGGTTGAGAGAAGAGAGAAGTTACAGGCACTAAGAAAGGCTAAAGAATTAAAGCATTTAGCAGATTGTGTCTTAGAAATACTATATAATAGAGGATTTGATACGGTAGAAAAAATCGAATCATTTTTACATATGGATATTACAGATATACATAACCCGCAATTGATGAAAGATAGTGATAAAGCAGTCTCTCTTCTTATTCATGCGATTGAACATAGTTTACATATAGTTGTCTATGGAGATTACGATTGTGGTGCGACACGTTTCTAAGTGAAAAGCTTAGACACTGAGGGGATGATTAATATCCTCAGGAGAACTGATTTCTTGATAGGTGGAATGATGGGGTA
>NZ_JBIWHY010000026.1:0-50395 GCF_044764345.1 Bacillus sp. NPDC094106
TGTCCAAATATGAAAACTTGTATTCTATATCTAACAAAAATAACCCAGATGCTTTTCAGCATCTGGGTTATTTTTGTTAACTTGATGGCTATGGGCATAGCAGCCGTCTTTTTTCTATGCAAATTTTTCATTTATATATATATCTTCAATTTTATATTCTTTCTTCACTACATATTGCCACACACTATATGCATAACGATTCATTTTCACAAAACAGCTTTCTAAAAAAGATCGAAATTCAGGATTAGCAACTTCTACAGCAACTTGAGCAAAATTTAGTGCTAGTCTTTTCAAATGCGAAATATAAGAAATAGCGATTCCTATATCCCCTATGTGGATGCTTTTCATCTCCACATCATCTTGTATAAAGGGAGACTTTAGCTGTTCACAAATCATATGCTGTAAATTTTCTCCTTCTTGAAAATTTACTTGCTCATTATATGCTTGTAGCATATAAGGTAGATGTTGCCGTAATATATCCTTTAGCTCTTCATCGTGAATCCGATTCATATACTCTCCAATTTTATATATAAGCGTATAAGTAAAGCTCATTAGCTCTTCCATACAATTCATAAGACTACCTCCTTTCTTCTTTACTATATGTTATAAATATGGTGCTAGAACATTTGCTATTCTTGCTAGAAACCAATCCCAGCTATTAATTTCTTCAAAATCTTTATCAGAAAAACGTTTAGATTTATGAAAATCTTCTTGCAATCGTCTCCATACTTGAGCAACAACTGCTTTATCATATATAAAACAATTCGACTCTGTATTGATATAAAAACTCCGATTATCAAAATTAGCTGTTCCTACATCAACACTTGTATCATCGATGATTGTCACTTTCCCATGAAAAAATCCATTCCGGTACTGATAGATTTCCGCACCAGCATCCAACATTTTTTTTAAATGGGGATACGCAGCTTGTTTTAGTAATATGGCATCACTTTTAAAGGGAACAAGAATCTTCACTCTCACTCCACGTCCTAACGCTTCTTGTAACCCATTCATCATTTCCTTACTTGGTACAAAATACGGTGTTGCAATAATCAATGATTTCTTAGCCTTCTTTAATAATGCACCGTATTCTTGCCATAACCCTTTTCCATTTGAAAACACATATTGATACTTTGCATCCCCCTCTATCGCTGGACCTTCGTACAAAGGAAACTTTTCACCAGTATCTGCTTGCCAATCTTCTGCAAATTGTCGTTCCATATCAATGGCTCCATCTCCTTCAATACGCATCTGATAATCACGCCATTCCCCAAATTTAGGATCTTGGCCGAGATACTCCTTTCCTATATTAAAACCACCAATGTACGATACTTTTCCATCTATCGCTACAATACGCCGATGATTGCGTTGTTGCAGGGAATAAAAAAGATTTTTAAACTTAGGCTTTTTACTAAAAGTAAACTTAACACCTTTTTCTTTTAAATGTTCGATCACTTTTTTCTTAACTTTATAGCCACCAATTCGGTCTACTGATAACCTTACATCTACACCGCTTGAGGCCTTCCTCTCTAGTAATTGTAAGAATTTATGACTTACTTCATCTTTACCTACGATGTAAAAATGAATATACACGTACTTTTCTGCACGATTTATATCATCAAATAATTTTTGATACAAATCCTCTCCATCGATATATAATTTGAAATTACCATAGCGAATTTTTGATATTTCATACCCACCTGCCATTTTTTTCCCCATTTCTACATCGATGTTCATCCATATGAATACACCTATGAGACATATCATAAAACCTATAAAGTGTTTCATGGATAATATCCTTTCTTAACAAGCTATCATTCCTATATCTTCCCTCTTTTTTTACGTTAACATACAAGAAAAATCCATACCTTCATGATATATGTCCCTGTCAAACAAATATGGATTTGCATATTGTATGTTGTATCTTAAAATAAAAGGAGGAAATAACTATGGGCTTCGCACATGGCAACGGATTTGCTTTACTTGTCGTATTATTTATCCTCTTAATTATCGTAGGTGCTGCTTGCTTTTGCTAGTTAGCTATCCCAATACGATATGCGCATAAAAACTATAAAAGCGGACACCTATTTTTAGGTGTCCGCTTTTCATTTCAATTTTTCATGCACTATTCTCAAATGCACTTCCACTTATAAAGTTAACAAAGTTGCTATTTTCTTACTTTCTGCTTTTCGAATATGACGTTGCTGCGCACGCAAAACAGCAATCTCATGCAGTTTTTTTTCTCCTTCTGTTTCTGGAATAACATGCGGAACCGGAACTGGATTATTTTCCTTCCCAAGTGCAACAAATGTAACAAACGATGTTGCTGCGATACGTTTATTACCTGAGATTAAATCTTCTGCTACTACTTTCACAAATACTTCCATTGAAGTTCGTCCTGTCCAAATAACAAACGATTCATAGCTCACACAATCTGTAGAACGAACTGGATGTAAGAAATCTACCCAGTCCATCGATGCAGTTACACATTCCATTCTTGAATGCCTAGTTGCTGAGATAGATGCGATCATATCCATTTCAGCTAATATTTTCCCCCCAAATAATGTGTTATGATCGTTCAAATCTGTCGGAAAGACACGACTTGTTTTAAACACCCTTGATTCATTTACTGTTTTTCCCTTTGCTTCTGCCATTTCTGCCACCTCTTTAATCATTCAATTACTTTAACATATTGTAATCCTTTTATTTCCCCTAATACGATAGATACTACACCAGGTGAACTACATATTATATACTAACAATATTCACAACTTCTCGTCTAGAAAAAAGAACCGATTTTATGAATCAATCGGCTCCTCTAAATACATATTGTTCTTTCGGCTGTTCAACTTTATTCCATTTTGTTACTTCTAAAACAGGAATATTTGCATGGAATGGTTGATAAAATTCAGTTGAAATTGTTCCTTCTACTTGAATCCAATCATCATTTTTCCACTCTACTCCCTCTGGTTTTTTCACTAACATACCATATACACCTGAATCGGCTACGCAATGAATAATACCAAATCGGAATAAGAAATATTGTTCTTTCTTTGAAGAATCATCGCGGAAAACAAATCCTTTAAACGAAAGTGTCTTGCCTGTAAACTCACCAGGATAATTATAAATTGTCTCCATACCTTTTAAGAAATCTTCATCCTTCAAGGCAATATTATCTTTTGTGATGTATTCTTTTTTCCCTTTTTCCATTACACCACGATAGCCTTCTTTCCCGTAATAAATACTCGTATCGGGTCTTAGAAACTGCCTTGTCATAAATGGATCTGTGCTTCCTGCCTGCGCAACAGGAAAATGAAACCCTTTTGTTTTAACAATATCCGAATCTAATGTTGCAATTGGAAAGAATAATCCTGAAATAATAGGGAAACAAAATAATGTATACGCAAAAGTCCGTTTCCACCATGTATTTTCATCTTTTGAATGATCATGCCCACAATGATTATGGTTACAACTGCAATCATGCTGCCCTTTTTCCTTTTGGTGCTCTTTTTGGAAAACAACAATGATTTGAATAAGTGTTAAAAACCCTAAAATAATTGCAGCTGTTTTTGATAAATATGCGTACTTCATATTTATATACTTTGTTATATTACCTGAAATATGAAGCTGCGTAATTAAGATTGTAAACCCGAGTAAAATATATGCTCGAAACATAACCTACCACCCCATCGCATAAATGAGTAGTGAGCTTGCATAAACTACAAGTGTAACTGTAGCTATCACCACAATTACAAATTTTGTTTTAAATGTCGCAAGCATCATAAACATATTTTTAATATCCACCATCGGTCCATAAACGAGGAACGCGACAATTGATGCTGTTGAAAATGTACTTTGGAACGAAGATGCAATAAAAGCATCCGCTTCTGAACATAGTGATAAAATATACGCAAGTCCCATCATAACGGCTGATGAAGAGAACGGTCCTTGTCCTATAGAAAGTAGTGTTGAAGTTTGTACAAATGTTTGAACTGCAGCAGCAATTAATGCTCCTATTACTAAGTATTTCCCCATTGAGAAAAACTCTTCAACAGCATGTGTACATACGTCCCACATCTTTTTACGCAAAGGACGCTTATGATCCACCTCTGGGAAATGTTCATCACGTAGTTGATGATCTTTAAACATAAACGATAATATAAGTCCAACGATAATAGCTACAACAATGGCTACAATGGAACGATACCACACCATATGCATACTACTTCCGAATGCAACGTACGTTGCAAATAATACAACCGGGTTAATAATTGGCCCCGTTAACATAAATGCAATTCCAGCGTATGGCGGAACACCCTTCCCAATGAGGCGTCTTACAATTGGAACGATGCCACATTCACACCCTGGAAACATCATGCCAAGAAAAGTGGCTAATAACACAGACAGAAATCGATTTTTCGGCATCCATTTTGCCACCATATCTTCTGTCACAAACATTTGAATGAATCCTGAAATAAATACACCAATTAGCACAAATGGCAGTGCTTCAATTAAAATTGAGATAAAGATTGTATTCATTTGCAGGAATGCTTTCGGTAACTGAAACAATTCCATGATGTATTTCCTCCATTTTTTCATTAACAATATGTAATTTTAACCTCAATTTATTATTTGAACAAGCCCTTTTCAAATCTGCAAATCATGGAAAAAACGTTTTTCAGCCATATACATGTCGTATATAAGAAACGTTTTATTACGACAAAAAAGCTGTTCTAGCGCAGTTTGATAACTATGCTAGAACAGCTTTCATATGATTTAAAAATAACGTTTCTTCCAAAAAATAAAGGCCATTACGCAAGATAATATTGCAGATATAATCATAGCCATTAAAAAACCATGCGGATTTTCACTTAAAGGAACTGGAACATTCATTCCAAAAAAACTGGAAACCATTGTTGGCACTGATAATATGATTGTCATAGAAGTTAAAAACTTCATAACACTGTTTAAATTATTAGAAATAACCGAACTAAACGTATTCATCATACCACTTAAAATATTACTATATATTTCAGCCATTTCAATGGCCTGTTTATTTTCAATTAATACATCTTCTAGCAAATCTTGATCATCTTCATACATTTTAATAAACGTATTATTGCGCATTAACTTTTGAATCACAATTTTGTTTGCTTTTAAAGATGTCGTAAAGTATACCAAGCTTTTTTCAAGTCCTAGTAATGTAAAAATTTCTTTATTTTTCATCGACTGATTTAATTGATGCTCCAAGTCGATTGTTTTTCGATTAATTTGTTTTAAGTATCTTAAATAATATGTAGAAATTGTATATAAGAGCTGCAGCGCAAATCGCGTCTTTTTAAACGTATAAAATTCTTTAATACGTTGGTTAATAAAACGCTCAAAAATCGGATTTTCTTCCAAACAAATGGTTACAAAACATTCCGGCATTATAATCATACCAATTGGAATTGTATCATATATTGAATTTCCCTCTTCATCATGCCTTACTGTAGGAATATCAACGATAATCAATGCATTATCATCTTCTTTTTCAATACGAGAACGTTCTTCATCATCCAAAGGGTCCTTAATGAAGTCCAATTCTACATTTAATGTTTGTACTAGAAATTGAATTTCCTCTTCTGTTGGATGGAGTACATTAATCCAACAACCTTTTTGAATCTCCTCAATTTCTTGTAGTTTTCCGTTTCGGTCTGTTAAATAAATATTTAACATACTATCACCCCGATTCTTTTTACATGTGGGAATCTACCTCACTTAAACAACAGTTTTTGAACCGCTATTTTCAGCATATGAAACAAATGTTCAAATTTCAATAGAAAAATTATTTTGAAAACGCTTTTTTATAAAATCTTTCAAAATAGAAAAAGACAGAGTTCGCTCTGCCTTTTGAAAAGCTTATGTTGCCTTTATAACATATTTAGAAAGCATCCACAAGTTAAATGAAACTGAAATCGTGTAACCAGCATATGTTGCGATAATAAAACTAGTGTAGTCTAAGTATGGTAATAATGTAATATTTAATACAACTTTTATGATGATACCTATCATTAAACCGATAATCGTTTTTTGTTGCTGGTTGATTCCTTGCAACATTGCCGCTGTCACTGTAAATAATGAAAATAATATACATGCAGGTGCATAGTACTGTAAAATAACACTTCCCATATTTGGATCATTCCCTGCACCAAATAAAAGAGTATATACCGGTTTTGCTAATACAATCATTCCAATTGCTGCCGGAATGGTAATTCCAACCACTAGCAAATTTGTTTTCGTAAAGTGCTTATATAATAACTGTTCATTTCCTGCTATATATGCTTTTGTCATCTCTGGAACAAGAGACATACTAAAAGCTGTTGCTACGGAAACCGGAATAAGTACAACCATTTGCACAAGACCGATTATGGCATTTATTTTCTCTGCTTCTCCTTGTACATACCCTACCTGCATTAATAATTTATTGATTGTAAATGTATCAATTGTTTGATAAAGCGGGATTGCTAAACTAACTACAACAAAAGGAATAGAATATGTAAATAACTCTTTATATAATAAGAAAAAAGATTTCGTTGTCTGTGGAATACTTGTAATCTCTTTTTGTTTCAAGAACTTCCGCCTTCTCAGATAATATCCACTCAGAACACTTAATCCTGCTACCGCCCCCATAAACGCTCCAAACGTTGAAACTCCAACTGCTAAAGAAACTGAAGCTTTCAAAACATATAAAATAACAAAACTTCCTATTAAAATTGTCAATACACGAAAAAACTGTTCGACAACGACACTTACTGCCGAAGGTCCCATAGATTGAAATCCCTGAAAAAAACCACGTAACAAACTCATTACAGGTACAATTAATAGAGCAAAACTTACAATTTGAATATTGTAAGTTACAGCAGTCATACTATTGCCAGTTTGATCATTTCCATCAATCACAATCTTCGCAAGGTATGGTGCCATCAAATATAATACTAGAAATGAGACAATCCCCATAAGAACCATAAAGACTACTCCACTTTTGAGTACCCTTTTTACCGTATGATAGTCATTTAGCTGGTCATATTTTGAAACCATTTTTGAAACAGCAAGTGGCAATCCCATTGTTGCAATGCTTAACATAATTGTATAAGGGCGATATGCATAAGTGTATAATACATATCCACTCGTCCCTACCATTGCTGTAAATGGAATCACATATATAAATCCTAGCATTTTAGATATCATCGTTGCCATCGTTAAAAATAATGTTCCACGTAAAAACGGTGACCCTTTCATTTCATTCCCCCGCTACGCTTTATTACTACACATTATGGACAACTTCTTTCTTTTAGAACTAAAATGCAGAAAAAAAGCCAATGAAACCATTGGCTTTAACGAACTGTTTTTTTCTTTTTCAAAATCTTTAAACCGAAGTAAAGAACAATAAAGAGCACTGCTCCAATAATTATGTAATGCGTATAATCAGCCGCATATTCTTTAATATGGCGCCATTTTCCACCAAGCTTTTCTCCTAAATAAATAAAAAGAATAGACCATGGAATAATTGCAACCACTGTATAAAGTGTAAAGCGTTTTAAAGACATCTTGGCTAACCCTGCTGGAATTGAAATCGCATGGCGCACAACTGGTATAAAACGAGCAGAAAATATAACCCCTGCACCATAACGATTAAACCAACCTTCAGCTATATCTAAATGATGCTTATTAATTAACAAGTATTTCCCATACTTTTCAACTACTGGACGCCCGCCATAATATCCTAACCAATATAAAAAGATTTGCGCTAGTGTACCACCAATTGTACCTGCAATAACCGCTCCTACAAAACTTATTTGATCTTGTGCAACTAAAAAACCGGCATAAGAAAGGACAATCTCACTTGGAATGATTTCAATCATTAACCCTAGGGCGACACCAAAGTATCCTAGACTGGCGAAAAATTGTAATAACTGATCTATTAAATTCGCTAACATTTGCTTTCCTATCTCTCCTTTTCTATTCACATACTCTCCTATTATCCCACAAAGGCTTGTTCATGCCAATATATTCACCATTCTCTTTTGAAAGTATGTACAATGCACTATGAATATACCACATACAAACAGAATGAAACAGGTATATTTTGGAAATTTTTCAATCAAGCAATGGTTCTTTATCCTTATCTTTCATATAAGTAAACATTTCTCTAATTTGCCATTCTGTATTTCTGGCAACTGATAATTGCGGGATTTCTTTTTCACCAAAAAAGTTTACTTCCTCTGTTTCCACACTTGTTCGTTTTTCTCCCCCAACAATTTCACAACCGATAAATATTTTATATACATGTGATATTGATGGCGATGAATGATGCTTTTCTTTATCAAATACTGCTAGTAATCGAAAATGATCTACTTTATAACCTGTTTCTTCCCATACTTCTTTTGCTGCAACTTCTGTTGGTGTATAACCAATATCTGCCCAGCCTCCTGGAAGTGCCCATTTCCCATCACTTTTTTCTTTCACAAATAATAATTTCTCATTTTGAAATATAACTGCTCGAATATCTACTTTTGGTGTTTGATAACCTGTTTCACTGGCAAATAGTTTCTCTACCACTTCCCAATCCGTCTTCGTATAGTGAGACATCATAGAAATTGAAAGATCACGTAATTGTTGAAAGCGCTCAATATCATATACATCTTTTGAATACGTTAAGCCAGTCTGAGCTATGGCTTGTATTTGTTTTACCCAATCAATCCATTTCACCTTCATTTTCCACCTTCCTAAAAGAAGTATATTCATTATACAACAAGAAAAGAGATTGATTAGAATCTCTTTTCTTGTTCACTCTAATTCATGTAAATGTTCTTGTATAAATTGACGACGTTTTTCGATGTATTGAAAAATCAATTCTGGTTCACTATCAAAAATCTCTACTTTCTTCTTCATATAAGGATCTTGAACAATATACGGACGGATTAATCCATGCATTTCCTCCACTTTTGGTTTTATATAATCCACAGTAAACTTTTCTTCTAAAATTTCCTCCAAAATATTCCGATATTGTTTCCTAAATGCACTTACATCAAGCAATCTGGCACTTAGGGTGTTATACCCTTGAATTCGGATATACTCATGATTTAACAATCTTCCTTCTACATCTCGTCCCCATGTTGCATCATAATCCCAAGGAATAACTTCAAATAAACCTGTTTCACCATTATGATACAGTGCATAGTTATGAACAAAGCCATCAAAGTTTTGCGTAAAAACAATACCCGCCAGCCATCGTAAATATTTGTCAATATCAACATATTTTACAATTTCCTTCTCATAGGCTGCTCGTGAAATCGTATTTGCCTGATACACAAATTCACTTAAATATTCTTCACTATGCTCATTTGCACACTTGAATTCATATCCTGATGATAAATCCGTTTTTATATCCTTATTTAATTCACTTATTAAAGAAAAATTTGCGTCATCGTCAACCGCATAATAAATAGAACCATTTGGTAAATTGCGACTACGTAAAAAATATTCGTCAACAGACTCTAGTTGCAAATATACCCCCTGTACTTGATTATTAATTTTCACAAAAACATGCTGTGATTTCGGAGATAATGTACCAATATCATAAAAAAAATCAAGGGATAGCTTATTTCGAATTAAAGATGGATCCTTGAATTCTGAATTTAAATGAATTTCTTTTACCCCTTGAAATAATTTTGGTTTATAAAACTTAACATGATAGGACTTTTTCTCAAACTTTCTAATATGAGAGCCTCGATATACAATGTCAATATCATACTTTCTTTTTTGATATGTCAATTTAGCAAGAACAGGATCGTCAGACCAAATATCTTTACGTAATTCTGTGATATACATAGGATTAATAAAAAAGTCATAAGTAGGCAGCATATTTTCTCCTCCCCTTCTTTTTATCCCATATTTACGTTTAATCCCTCCGTCTCAAGCTTCTGAGAAAACCATATAAAGAGCTCGAAAAAACACAATTCCCCCTATACTGACGGAAGGTTCACTTCATCTACAATCAATGTATGATTTTCCTTTTCCTATTGATACCCCTACCATTCATCTATTTTTCTAGAATTCCACACCCGTCCTATACGCGGCGAGGATTTATTTCATATTGTAGTAATGTAAGAGAAAAGATATTTCTTTTCAATAGATAGTGTTAAGGAGGATTCGTATGAAATATAATATCCAAAAAGCTGTAGAAGGGATTAAAGCCGCAGGAATGGAAGGTTTTTTACATCAAGATCCTACAAGTGGACATAAATCTCGCTGTCATAAAACTTGTAAATGCCGTAAAACTTGTAAATGCCACAGAACTTGTAAATCCCATATAACTTGCAAACCTCACAGAACTTGTAAATCCCATATAACTTGCAAACCTCATAGAACTTTTAAATCCCATATAACTTGCAAACCTCATAGAACTTTTAGATCTCATATAACTTGCAAACCCCACAGAACTTGTAAGTCCCATATAACTTGCAAACCCCACAGAACTTGTAAATCCCATAAAACTTGCAAATTCCACAGAACTTGTAAATCCCATAAAACTCGTAAATGCCACAAAACTTGTAAATCCCACAAAACTCGCAAATTCCACAGAACTTGTAAATCCCATAAAACTCGCAAATGCCACAAAACTTGTAAATCCCGTAAAACTCGCAAATGCCACAAAACTTGTAAATCCCATAAAAGTCATAAATTCCATAAAACTTGTAAATCCAAAAAGAGATTTCATAGCCCTACGTTCAAAAAACAAAGCCACTGTTTTCCTAACCATCCCTTTTGGAGCTAATTCTCATCACAATAAGTAAATCGGTAAAACTTAAATATATATAATGGAAATTAATTCTTAGATGAAAAAGATGATGTCCAAAAAGTAGATGAATAACTACTTTTTGGACATCTTTTTTGTAAAAACAATACACAAAAAAGAAAACACTCCTTGATATACTGGAATTATCAAGAAGTGTTTTCTTATGAGTAACCATACAGATATTATTAGTCTGCTATCTTTACTGTTCATATTTGTATAACTTAAAATGTATACGATCTATTTTTTTGACTATATTTCTTGAAAATGTTTTATATCTGCAAAAAGCTTTACTGTACCTTTTCCGTCTTCAACTTCAATCACACTTAAACTTGCACTATGCATAAATGGATCATGCCATACCTTTTCAACAGAATTACCAGCAAAATGCCCCACAAGTAATTTCGCTGCTGCAGCATGAGATACAACTAAAATACTTTCTCCTTTATGCTTTTCCAACAGAATATTTATCCCCTCTACTACCCTGCTATATACGTCAAAAAAACTCTCGCCTGAGGTGGAGCGGAATTGGTGTGGTTCGTTCCAAAATAAATTTACTTCTTCCGGATATTTTGTTTCCAAATCAGCAACCATTTCTCCCTCCCATACTCCCATATTAATCTCATAAAAGTGTTCATCTGCTATAATTGGTATATCTCGTGTCCCTCTAATCAGCTCTGCCGTATGAAGCGTTCGTTCACTTGGACTACTATATATAGCATGAAGCGGCATTTCTTTTATGTGATCACCCAATTGTTTTGCTTGTAACATACCTTTTTCAGTTAAGTTCGAGTTTTTTCTTCCTTGCATGCGCTTTGCGACATTCCACTCTGTTTCTCCATGACGCGTTACATATAACGTTGTTTTCATTTTTCCTCCCCCTTACCATTCTGGCCGTGATTCCCATGGTTCTAGTGTTCCTACGACCCATTTTCTTTGTTTATTTTGAATCCCTGCTATAACTCCTTCAGCAATCTCTTCATGAGTCAACCACCTTGAATGTTCACCTTGTAAAATAAACCCTAATAAAATTCCATATGTGATTTTGCTTCCTTATAATACTTTAAGCGATCCTGCAATGTACCTGAATGAAACTCAAACTTATGTCCATCTGGATCAATAAAATAAATAGATTGACAATCCCTTACATCACGTTCTCTTCCTTGTAAAATATGAACTTCGTTTTCTTCTAATCGCTGTAATAAACGATTAAAATCTTCTTGTTCGACAGAAAAGGCAAGATGTGTATAAGACTGATGAATCTCATTTCTTGCAATATCTACTTCTTCATTGAGTGCTACCCACATCCCGCATATATCAAAATATGCAAGTTTTCTTCCCCTTACTAATAACTTTCCTTCTAATACAGTTTTATAAAATTCAATAGCTCTCTCTAAATCTGAAACTGAAAAACAAAGATGATTCAAACCCTTTATCAAAACAAATCCTCCTTACATAGTAAAAAGATGAGTGAAAATTCACCCATCTTTTATTGTACTATTTTTTTGTCACATATGCCCATTTATAGCTAAAATCACCACCGAATGTATGATTTGCAATGCCCTTTACATATGGCTTTTCTAAGTATGCTGTACTTTGCTGATAAGTAGGTGAAATTGCGGCATCTTCTCCAATTAAGATTTTTTCAGCTTCTGCAAGTGCTTTCCAGCGTGCTGCATCGTCTTTTAATAGTTCTCCTTTTGATTTAGCAACTAGTTCATCATACTTCGGATTTGAATAAGCCATTTCATTAAATGAGCTTCCTGTCACAAACATATCAATATACGTCATTGGATCCGGATAATCTGGACTCCAAGCTGATAGTGAAAATTCATATTGAAATTTCTTCTCTAAATCTAATTTTTGTTTATATGGCTGTTGTTTTAAATTCACTTTTAAGCCTGGTAAGTTTTTCTCAAGTTCTTCTT
Source organism: Bacillus sp. NPDC094106 (assembly GCF_044764345.1). Lineage (NCBI taxonomy): Bacteria > Bacillati > Bacillota > Bacilli > Caryophanales > Bacillaceae > Bacillus > Bacillus sp. NPDC094106. The sequence continues at coordinate 12,766 of NZ_JBIWHY010000026.1, forward strand.
TAATAAAGTCGCCAACTTTCTTCCGGCTACCATTATCATCATTTAATAATTCTACTGTTATTGTATCTTGACCAAGTTCTTTTTTCGCTTCAGCCCATAATTTCTTCGCTTTTTCTACGTTATCCTTGTTATCATGGAAATTTTTATTTACAGTACGGAAGTCTTTCCCATCTGGCCCTGTTGTGAATTTTTCTGGTACTAAGAAATAAGCTGGTAAGGATCCATCATTTAAAATAACATTTGCAATTCCTTTTTTATCATAGGCTAGATCAATTGCTTCACGGACTTTTTGATTCTTAAATGTTGGATTCTGTTGATTAAATCGTAAGAAGTACATGCGTGGATCCAGTTTCGTTTTAAATTCATCTGGCTTATTCTTTTTATATTTGTCAACAAACTCTGAACTTAAAAGTACGCGATCCGCTTGATCACTATCATATAGGTTAACACCTGTACTCGTTTCCTTTACAACACTCACATTAATTTCTTCCAATTTCACAGTATCTTTATCCCAATAATTTGGATTTTTCTTTAATTGATAGCTTTGTTCATGTTTCCATTCACTTAATGTAAATGGTCCATTATATAAAATTTTATCAGCTTCTAATGCATACTTATCTCCTTGTTCCTTTACAAACTTCTCATTTAAAGGAAAGAATGTTGGGAACGAAGTAAGTTCAAGAAAATATGGAGCTGGTTGTTCTAGTTCTACTACTAGTGTTTTATCATCCTTTGCCTTTACACCAAGTTGATCAAGTGGTAATTCTCCTTTATTAACTTTTTGTGCGTTTTTCACATCAAATAATATAAATGCATATTCGGCAGCTGTCGCTTTATCCAGCGCACGTTGCCAGCCATATACGAAATCTTGTGCACGGACTGGCTCACCATTTGACCACTTTGCATCTCGTAATTCAAACGTGTATGTTTTCTTATCCTCACTAATCTTCACATCTTTTGCCATACCTGGAGTTGGCTTATTATCTTTATCTAACCGATATAAGCCCTCCATCGCATTTACAAATACTCGGAATGATACGGAATCTGTTGATTTTGCTGTATCCATCGAAGGAATTTCTGCGGTTTCTAATAAGTTTAGTACTTGTTTATCAGCCATCCCCTTACCTGTCTCTTTCTTCGTTGTCGATGCTTTCTCCCCATTCCCGCACCCTGCAACGAACATACTTGTTGATAATGCAAGTACAGCAAGCGTTGAAACTTTTTTCTTCATTCTTCCTTCCCCCAATCTGTATGTATACAATAAAGTATGTATAATAGTATTATACAAAAGATTCTGATTATTTTAAATATTTTATTTAAATAATAAAAAAGAAACGCATGGAAAGTCAACTGTTCCATGCGTTCTTTATAGCATTTCTTTCGAATCATTCCACTGCAATCCATCGTCTAGCTCAAATGGATTTTGAATCTGAAATACATCTTCCATCATTTTCAAAAATTCTTCTTCACCTCGAGGTTCCCCGTTGACTGTAAGAGAATACGGTTCAATTTCATGCATTTGATAATCAACAACAAACTGAATAACAATTTTTTGTCTTGGCATACCACGGCTATATCCATGAAATTCGACTAACTCTAATCCATCTGTCCCTCGGTAGTACGCCCATTCTGGTTGTTGGAAATACATTTCAAATGATTCACCGATAGAAAAGAATGGGTATTCATAAAGTGAGCTTGTACGTACTTTTTGAATAACATCTTGATCTGTTGGGAAGAAAAAATGACTCAAAAATATACTAGCAGCTGTCAAAACAGTAACAATAGCTGCTCCCATTTTACTCGTTCCTCCACTATCACGAATAAGATAGCTTTCAACTGCTTCATTTTCAATCTCTTGTGCCTTTATCCGATATATTCTCCGCTCAGCAAATCGATAATATAAACCATTCGCAAAGATCCCTACTCCTATTATCATGAAAATAAGCAATAAAAACGTAAGTGGAACCATATTAATGATCGGAAGTGATACATTAAATCCCATGTAATATGAAAATGCATCACAAGCTACTAATAACATGACAAATAGAAAAGCAGGTAAATAATACTTGCGATATCCAAACCATCCCACATTAAAAATAGCAGCCCATCCATTCCAACTCCATCTTGCGATTCGTTTACTCTCTTTATCCCATTTTCTTTTATAGTATGGATAATGCGCTCCAACATATTGCTCCATATTTTTTTCTATCGGTGAGATTTCCTCTTTTGGTTCATTATGTAAAATCCGCTGACAATTTTTACAATTCAGCTGACCATCAGTGCAAGGACTCCCACAATTTATACAACGCAAAACAATCCCTCTTTCCATAACTTCTCTCATATATAATGACGATACGTAATTTTACTGGAGTTAACAATTCATAATGAAGGTTACTTCTGATCACTAACTAATATCTCATTAAAATAGGGTTATCATATTCTTATTTCAAAATCCCCTCATGTTTTAATAACCATTCTTTCCGCCATAAGCCTCCCGCATAACCAACAAGCTTACCACTTTTTCCAATGACACGATGACACGGAACAATAATTGAAATAGGATTCCTGCTATTTGCTCCACCTATCGCCCGTACAGCCTTTGTATTCCCAACTTTCTCTGCAATATCTAAATACGAAGCACTCACACCATATGGAATCGTATAAAGAGCTTCCCAAACACTCTTTTGAAATGGTGTTCCATCTGCGGATAACGGCACTGTAAACTCGGTTCTCATTTTATTAAAATATTCATCTAATTGGACTAAACACTGATCTACAAGCTTACTCTTGTTCTCTTTTTTTCGTTCCTCCACAAATATAACAGACGTAATTCCTTTATCATTTGCCGTAATTTCAAGCAATCCTAATTCACTTTCATAATAAGCTCGATACATACTCTATCCCCCAATTTGATTCATATTCATAATTGTAACATGAATGAATAAAGTTTTGAGAATAAGCGTTTCATTATGGAAACAAAAATGATGATGATACAATGATAGAAATGACAATAAGGGGGAATGAATATGAATTACCAACTTTTTTCACCTTATACGATAAAAAACGTTACACTAAAAAATCGTATTGTTATGTCTCCTATGTGCATGTATTCATCTGAAAATGAAGATGGACAGGTAACAAATTTTCATCATATACATTATGGGACGCGAGCTGCTGGTCAAGTTGGGCTCGTAATGCTTGAAGCAACAGCAATTGTACCTGAAGGGCGTATTTCTCATAAAGATTTAGGTATTTGGAGTAACGAACACATTGAAGGATTACAAAAGACGGTATCACTTCTTCATGAAAACGGTGCAAAAGCGGCTATCCAGTTAGCTCATGCTGGACGAAAAGCTGAATTACATACAGACCCTGTTGCACCTTCGCCCATCGCATTTCATGATAAAATGAAAGTTCCAGTAGAAATGAATAAACAACAAATTCAGGAAACTATTACTGCTTTTCAAAAAGCTGCATCCCGTTCTAAGGAAGCTGGATTTGATATTATTGAACTACATGGAGCACATGGGTATCTCATTAATGAATTTCTTTCTCCACTATCAAATAGACGAACAGATGAATATGGAGGATCACCAGAAAATCGCTACCGTTTCTTAAGAGAAATCATTGATGCTGTAAATGAAGTTTGGACCGGACCTTTATTTGTCCGTATTTCTGCAAATGACTATCACCCTGAGGGGTTAACAGTAGATGACTACGTTCAATTCGCAAATTGGATGAAAGAACAAGGTGTAGATCTTATTGATTGCAGCTCTGGTGCAGTTGTACCAGCGCATATTGATGTTTATCCTGGTTACCAAGTAGAATACGCAAAACATATAAAAGAACACGCTCACATTGCAACAGGTGCAGTCGGCTTAATCACAAACGGTCTACAAGCAGAGCAGATTCTACTAAGTAATGAAGCTGACTTAATCTTTATCGGTCGTGAATTGCTCCGCAATCCATATTTTCCAAGAACAGCTGCCAATGAACTCGGCTTTGAATTACAAGAGCCACGCCAATACAGCCGTGCTCCTGGTAAAATAGTAAACAAGACTAATTGAACTCCCACACCTACCTCTACATGAGCTTGAGGTGGAAGGATAGCGGGATAAAAATAAAAACGAGAAGGCACCCTTCTCGTTTTTTATTATTCCATCACAGTAATCTCTTTTGAATTATAAATATGAACACCGGATTCTTCACGCAATGCCGCGATATACATTCCTTTTGCAACCTGTTCCGCGGAAATCGGTTTATATTTTTTAAAAGTACCACTAAATATAAATGGCATAACACCAGAAATCTTCTCTGCCATTCTTTCTCCAAAACGAAATTCTTCTCGATCTCCTAATAATAACGATGGCCTAAAAATATGAATTCCGCCAATGACTAACCTTTGCAGCTTTTCTTCCATTTCTCCTTTTACTTGCGAATAGAAGAAAAGTGATTTTGGATTTGCTCCCATAGAAGAAATGACAAGGAAATTTTGTACACCTTGCTTTTCGGCTAAACAAGCTGCTCGTAATGTATATTCATAATCTACTTTTTTAAAATTCGCTTTTGTTTTCGCTTTCTTAATTGTTGTTCCTAGGCAGCTGAATACATCATCTACAGCAAAAAACTCTTTGTATTCTTCTAATATTGAAAAATCCACTTGTTTTTGTTGTAACTTTTCATGTTCTAATTGCAGTGGCTTCCTTACAAAAATAGTAACCGAATCATAGTAATCTGAGTCAAGTAATAGCTGCGTTACTTCTTGTCCAACTAAACCACTTGCACCGAGTACTAACGCTGTTCGTTTATTCATTTATCTTTATACCTCTTTATCTACTTTTATCCCATCTGAACAGGCAGTATATCCCCTATTTACAGGAGTTTCCTTTACCTCATTTTATCATAAGTAATGTGCTATGCGTTATTCAAATGATTTCCCTACTCTTTTTTCTTTTTTGTCTCTGCCGGCAACTTCGTTATCAATGTAGAATCACCTAAATTACTGATTAATGTCTTTAAAAAAATTAAAACACAAGATAACGGCAAAACTATCGCTAATATTAATAAGATTGCCTCTATGATGTAATTCAATCCCTCATCCCCTTTTTCGTACCCTCTACCTCAATATATGAAAGCAGTGTTGTCACATATGCAACATTCATAAAAATTAATCCTGTTCTTTTTGACAACTTTATAACAAAATCAAATCGGAATGATTATTATTTATTGCAACTTTCCTAAAGATATATTATACTAGGTTCGCAACATAAAACGTAATTATTCCGTTTTATTTAAAAAAGTGATTTTCCTCTTACATTTTGGGGAAAATAGACTTGTAAAAAAGAGAAAAGAGGAGAATTACATGAATAAAAGATTAACTCTATTTTCATTCCTGTTGATTTTTACACTAATTTTTGCTGGATGTTCTAGTAAAAAAGAAGGATCTGCAAAGAAGGATGGGAAACTTACTGTATATACAACTATTTTTCCACTGGCTGATTTCGCTAAAAAAATCGGTGGCGACTACGTAAATGTAGAAGCAATTTACCCGCCTGGTGCTGACTCTCATACGTATGAGCCAAGTCAGAAACAAACCGTGCAAATTGCAAAAGCAGATTTATTTGTGTATAACGGCGCTGAATTAGAGCCATTTGCTGAGAAACTGGAAAAAACATTAAAAAAAGAGAACGTAAAAGTTGTAAATGCATCTCAAGGTATTGAGCTTCGTGCATCATCTGAAGAAGAACACCACGATCATGAAGACGGTCATACAGAGGATGGGCACCCTCATGATAAGGACCCACATGTTTGGTTAGATCCTACACTTGCAATGAAACAAGCTGAAAAAATCAAAAATGCACTTGTGGAATTGCAACCAGATCATAAACAAGAATTTGAAAAAAACTTTGCAGCATTACAAACAAAATTTACTGATTTAGATGATCAATTTAAATCTGTTATTGCAAATGCGAAAACAAAAGAAATTTTAGTTTCTCATGCTGCATATGGATACTGGGAACAGCGCTACGGCTTAAAACAAATCCCGATTGCTGGAATATCTGCTTCTGATGAGCCATCTCAAAAAGAACTTGCTAACATCGCGAAAACAGCGAAAGATCATGGCTTAAAATATATTTTATTTGAAACATTCTCTACTCCAAAAGTAGCGGAAGTAATTCAAAAAGAAACGGGAACGAAAATTTTACGTTTAAATCACCTTGCTACTATCTCTGAAGATGATGCAAAGAAAAATAAAGATTACTTTACATTAATGGAAGAAAATGTAAATACTTTAAAAGAAGCTACAAACTAAATGTACCTTTCAGACAACTGGAGTTTTTCAGTTGTCTTTTTCATAGGCCACAGCTTGACTTAAACAAAATAACAAGTAAAATTATCCATATTAGCTTTAAAGATATGATATTTCAGAAAGTGAGTTGGAACTATGAATCTTCACATTTGTGAAGTAACAGCAAATAATTGGCGTTCAGTCGCTGCTTTAGACGTAGCAAAGGAGCAGCAACAGTTCATTGAAAGCAATGCGTTTTCTTTAGCCGAGTCATTATATGAAGAAAACGGAACGTCAGTAGGCTTATATGATGGAGAAGCACTTGTTGGATACGCGATGTATGGTTGGTATTCAAAAAAAGATGATAGCGTATGGCTAGATCGTTTTATGATCGATTACCATTTTCAAGGAAATGGCTATGCAAAGCGTTTTCTCCACCTGCTTATCCAGTATTTACAACAAAAATTTCAATGTAAAAAAATTTATTTAAGTCTTCATCCAGATAACAAACTAGCAATGAAACTATATGAATCGTTCGGTTTCCATTTAACTGGTGATATCGATGATAATGGTCCAGTTGTAGGTGTTGTAATGGAATTACTTATAGATGAAAGCAAAAGCCTGTGAGAACAGGCTTTTACTATTTTTCTACTACTCTTTATTGATTAATATATATATCCATTTTGATTTTCCAGCATATAAGTCACGGCTATAAAGAACAAAAAGTGACCTGCGCTCGTTTGCTCTCTTTGTTTTCACTTGGCATGGGGCAGGAAAAGGATCTGACCGCTTCTATGCATGGCCGGATTCTCTCTCCCATCTAAAAAGAAAGGTTTTATATCGATTTTTCAATTTGTACTTATATAGAACATTCTCAAAAAAAAATAAGCCTGCAATTCTCGCAGGCTTATTTCACACATTCCTTGAAGTGTTCTTGGAACCATTCTTTATTAATATCTTTTCCGATGAAAACGACTTCACTTATGCGCTCTTCTCCTTCTTGCCACTCTCTATCATAAGAAGCAGCAAATAGTGTATGAACGCCTTGGAAGACAATGCGACGATCTACTCCATCAATTGATAAAATTCCTTTATAACGATATAAGTACTCTCCTAGTTCTTGAACAACAGCTGACATCCATTCATTTAACTTCTGCAAATCAAGTGGACGCTCTTCACGTAATACAAATGATTTCACACCTTCTAAATGATGATGCTCTTTATGCGGATAAATGTCTAATGTATCACGCGTTTTAAACGTATGAATTTCTAGCAAGGCAGGAATATCTACTTCACAATTTGTCGTTGGAATTAATTTTGCTGTCGGATTAATCCCTTGTAATTCAGTAAGAAGCTTTTCCTTTTCTTGCTCTTCAATTAAATCTAATTTATTTACTAAAACTATATCAGCAAAAGCAATTTGTTCTTTTGCCTCTAGCCCTTTTTCAAAGTGCTTATGTATATGATAACTATCTACAACTGTTACGACACCATTAATTTGATATGCGGATTGAATAACTGGATCTAAAAAGAACGTTTGAATAATCGGACCTGGGTTCGCAAGACCTGTCGTTTCAATCACCAGACCATCAAAATCCATTTTCCCTTCTGCTTTTACATCAAGCAATTGTTTTAAAGCAACAAGTAAATCTTCACGCACTGTACAGCATAAACAGCCATTTGTCATTTCCATGATTTCTTCTTCGACATTCATAATTAATTGATTATCAATGCCAATTTGTCCTATTTCATTTACAATAACCGCTAATTTTTTTCCGTGTTCTTCTGATAAAATACGATTTAATAATGTTGTTTTCCCTGACCCAAGAAAACCAGTTAAAATTGTTACTGGAATCATTTTTTACAGCTCCTTATGCTTATATCTCTATACATTATACCATACCGAAAAAGTTGTTTTTTACAGAAAAGACATATTTATTGTAAGCACCTCATGATAGCTATATAATAATACCAAACAAAAAAACCTTTTCAAAAACATCACCATTCACCAGGGAGGTCTACTCAAAATGGAACGAATTCAAATGGCTAGTAGCCTTGAATTTTCTCGTATCATTCAAGGATTTTGGCGTTTAGCAGAATGGAATATGCCAAAGCAAGAATTACTTTCTTTTATCGAATCTTGTATGGATATGGGAATTACAACTTTTGATCATGCCGACATTTACGGGGGATATACGTGTGAATCATTATTTGGGGAAGCTTTACAATTAAAACCTTCTTTGCGTGAAAACATGCAAATTGTAACAAAATGTGGAATCGCTCCCCCATCACCAAAGTTTCCAAATCGATATGTCGCTCACTATAATACTAGCGCTAAACATATTGTAAAAAGCGTGGAAGAGTCACTCAACAACTTACATACAGATTATATTGATTTGTTACTTATTCATCGTCCTGATCCATTTATGGATCCAGCTGAGGTGGCAGAAGCTTTTTCACGTTTAAAACAGGATGGAAAAGTCCGCTATTTCGGTGTATCCAACTTTTTGCCGTCTCAATTCAATATGCTTAGCTCATATTTAGATTTTCCGCTCATTACAAATCAAATTGAAGTATCTGCGATGCAGCTTGAGCATTTTGAAAAAGGTACAATGGACTTATGCCAAGAAAAAAGAATCAGTCCTATGATTTGGTCGCCTCTTGCTGGTGGAGAAATCTTTACAAGTCAAAATGAACGTGCTGTACGCTTACGAGAAACTTTACAAAATATCGCGAATGAACTAAATATTGATGGCATCGATATTGTCATGTATGCATGGCTACTTGCTCATCCAGCGAAAATGATGCCAATCGTTGGTTCTGGTAAGCTAGATCGTGTGAAAGCAGCTGTGATTGCAACAAAACTTACATTGGATCGTCAGCAATGGTTTACGATCTTTGAAAGTTCAAATGGCCATCCCGTACCATGATATGCTAGTAAATCATAAAAAAGAGGAGCTACTACCTTATAGCTCTTCTTTTTTATACCTGTTTCTTGTCATTGCAAACACACATGTATCCCTTAATCCGTGACCATCTACTGCTACACTGTTGCTTTCTAAAATCCCTTCTAATGTAAAACCTAGTCTCTCTGGTATCGCTCTACTTTTTACATTTCTTGAATCACAGCGAATCTCTATCCGGTTTGCCTGTAACTCAGAAAAAGCATAATCCACAATCCCCTGTGCTGCTTCTGTCATATAGCCTTTTCCACCAAAGCGCGAATCTATCCAGTACCCAATTTCAAATTTTGGTACTTCCCAATTCATACGATGCAATCCTGAAGAAGCTACAAATTCGCCTGTTTCTTTTAAAAATACTAGTAATCTCAAATCTTCACGTTGTAAAAATTGAATATGTGACCTTCTTATACTCGCTTCGATTTCTTCTTCTGTTTGCTCTTTTTGAGCGAAAACCATCCAAGGCTTTAGTTCTTCTACCGATGCATTGATAGCTTCATATACCGCTTTTCCATCCCCTGGTTTCGGCATTCGAATAAGAAGCCTGTCTGTGTAAAATTCAGAAGGAAAATCAAGTAATAATGGATTCATTACAAACACTCCCTGTTATTCTTTTATATATAATAATATTTAATCCAAACTATACAGTAAACACTTTTTTCAGAATCAACCTTATTTTCAAACAAAATCACATGTACCTCTCCCAATTCATACGCATCATGACGCTTTACCTACTACTTATACAACCAACTGATTCACCTCTACGGCTGTACGTATTCCAGACTCAATTGCTCCTTGTATCCACCCGTGATAAAGCGTAGTATGATCTCCGGCAAAATATATTTTCCCCTCTGGTTTTACAATCGCTGGTTGCAGTTCTGTTTCTTGACCCGCTTGAAAAATCGCAAACCCTCCTAATGCATACGGGTCCAATGTCCAATTCTTTACTACTCCTGACATAAATTCATCATATACTTGATCACCTAATATAGTCGCTAAATTTTGTAATGTATAATAAATACGATCACCTTTCGACAATCCATCCCATAATAATGCATCATAAGACCACGTATAACTTCCAAGCATCATAGCAGGTCCCTTTGAACCAATACCATGACTCGGATAATATGCATAACGGATTGGTAAATCCGTTATAATCCTTCCCCCTAATTGCCCCTGCTCTTCCCAAAAACGACTTTTAAACTGAATACCTATTTTAGTTGCCGCCATATAATGTAGTTCACGAATTGCTTTCCATTTTTCATGTGATACAGAATCGAATGGATCAATTTCCACAAAGCGCATTGTAGAAAATGGAATTGTAATAATAACTAGATCGCCCGTTATGCTGCTATATTCAAACGTTTTTTCATGCCTACAATAAGCTGTCACTCCTTTTTCATGTTGATGAAGCTTCATCAATTTTTGATTGTATATAATATGATCCTGTAACTGAGGTAAAAAAGCTTTCGGAAGTTGATCATTCCCTCCTGTAATTTCACAAAAACCCCGTTCTTCTTGCAGTATATATAAAAAACGTAATGTTTCAACAAATGATCTTTCTAAAAATCCTTCTAAATCTAACAGTACACCAATCATTTCAATTGTTACTGGTGAAAAGTACGTATTGTACTGATAAGGGTGATACTTTAAAAACTGTGCTGTTGAATACTTTCCAAAATCTTTTTCGACAATCTCCCAGTTTTCATCTGGATTTCTTTGAATGAAATCCAGAATTGGCTGCACTGCTAACAATAATAATTCCTCAGATGTTTTTCCTTCTTCATTCATTGCTACCGGATACCGTAATACATTAGGGTTCTTCTCATATTGCCTCAATGTCGTTTTTCTACCATTCACATAAATAATATCTGTCTCATTTCGATTAATAAAAGGAGTCACTTGTAGTCCGAACTTTCTTATATAAGCCATCGTTAGTGTATGTATATATGGAATGCGCATTGCTCCAACATCTAAATATAATCCGGTGTCTTCCATTCTAATCGTCTCAATTCGGCCTCCTATACGGTTATTCGCTTCTAAAATTTTCACATCATGTCCTGCGCTTTTAAGTAACGACGCTGATACCAAACCAGCCATTCCAGCACCAATTACAATGATTTGTTTTGGCGCTACTGTTTTCGGTAATCCCTTATCAATAATTCTCACCATTTCATCAGTTGTGACACCGTATTTTGTATGCATTCGCATCATTCCACCCCTTACTTTGAAAATACAAAACAGTGATTCTCTGCATTGTATTCACGAGTATAGTAGAACAATACATTTTCTGAATATTCACTAATAATTCACAGAGATTTGCTCTCATCCTACACCCCCTATCATATAATAAAGATATAGATAGGAAATGTAAGGAAAGGATTGATAAATATGAAACGTACTTACGACTATCCTGAAACAAAAAAACATTTAGAATTGAAAAAACAACTACTATGCAAAAAATTATTGGATGTAAATTTAAGTGTAGATGATCGTAATCAAATTAAGATGGAAATCGATAACTACGAATACATTTTAACGTTAGTGGAAATGAATCATTATGAACGTGGAATTTCTCATGAAAAGCGAGTGTGAAAGCATTCGCTTTTCATTTGAGCATTTCTTTACGCATTTTTCGTAAGTAAATATATAATAGAATGTACATTAAGATAGAGAGGTATATTCTATGATTAAACTAAGTGTATTAGACCAATCACCTATTTCCGATGGCAGTAGCGCTACTGAAGCTTTTTCCAATACAGTAACACTTGCTCAAGAAGTGGAAAAACTAGGATTCACTCGTTTTTGGGTATCTGAACATCATAATTCTATAAGTTTAGCTGGTTCAAGCCCTGAAGTACTCATATCTCATATCGCAGCGAAAACAAATCGTATCCGTGTGGGCTCTGGTGGCGTTATGCTTCCGCACTATAGTTCATACAAAGTTGCTGAAAATTTCCGTGTATTAGAAGCGCTTTATCCAAATCGAATTGATCTTGGAGTTGGTAGAGCACCAGGTGGTATGCCAATCGCCACTCGTGCGTTGCAAGAAGGAAAAATGATTTCTCTCGACCAATATCCAGAACAAATTCAAGATGTTGCCATGTATCTACATGACAACATACCTAAAAACCATCACTATGCAAATCTAAAAGCTTCACCTGTCATTCCTACTGCACCTGAAATATGGATGCTTGGATCCAGCGGGGAAAGCGCCATGATTGCAGCGAAACAAGGAACTGCTTTTGCCTTCGCTCAATTTATTAACGGCTATGGTGGCCCTGAAATGATGAAGGTTTATCAAAAACAATTCCAACCATCTTTCTTAGGAGACAAACCTAAATCGATCGTTTCGATTTTTGTCATTTGTGCAGAAACAAATGAAGAAGCAGAGAAAATTGCGTCTAGTCTAGACTTATCTATTCTGTTATTGGAACAAGGTAAGAGAACAACTGGCACTCCTTCCATTGAAACAGCACAAAACTACCCTTATAGTGCCTATGATTTGTTCCGCATTAAAGAAAATCGGCAACGTATGATTGTAGGTGATCAAAGATACGTCAAAGAACAAATCTTAAATTTGAGTAAAGTCTACAATACTGAAGAATTTATGATTGTAACCATCACTCATCAATTTGAGGATAAATTAAAATCGTATCGTTTATTAGCTGAGGCTTTTCATTTGTAATACAAAAAAGGAGTGTATCCTCCTATGTGATGCACTCCTTTTCTTCTACCTTCTTTATACATCTGTACCCGCAATATATCCAACTGCTTCTTGTAATATTTCTTCAAAGTTTTCAGGGTAATCATGGTTTAGATTAGACATAACTTTATACTCATGCTTTATATTTTTCGTTTCCAATAGCTTCACAAACTTCTGTGTACATTCAAAGCAATCCTCATCCTGATCTCCACAAACAATATATCCCTTAATCCCTTTATCTTTCAATTTATTCAGCAAACCTTCCCACTCTTCCACCCCAGGGAGCCACGGTGCGACAAAAACAAAGCCTTTTACCTCTATATTTTCGTTTAATATCGCATGTAGTACCACCCTTGCTCCAGCAGAAAAACCTCCAATTCAAACAAAAAAAAGACAACAATATGGTATTGTTGTTTTCATCCTAAACAATATTCTTTTTACTCTTATCTGGTTTACTTGAAACTAAATAATGCTTCTCTGATATATATAAATCCCTTTTTAATATACGATCTAAATACGGCGCTAATTTCATTCTACATATGAGACGCTCTTCATTGCCTTCTACAATGGGGAACATTTCTTTTTCTGTTACATATTGATCCACTGCTTTTTGCACCAAATCAATCTCTTTTACAAGTTCTAAATTTTCTGCTGTATATTCAAATACCTCGAGCGTTTCCTTTGTAATAAGAAACATATTTGTCGGAAATGCTAGTAAATATGGCTTTAACAAATCATAATTCACTGTATAATCATCATTGACTAATACTGTATAAACAATATTTGCATTTTTCTCCAGAAACTTAGCCATCGCTTGTTCTAATTCATCTTTTGTAATGGGCCTCTTCTCTTTCTCACTTTTGAAAAAGCGAAACATCGCATTGCCTCCTTTTTACTATATTATACCATAAAAAGAAGACTGAAAAATCACAAAAACCTATTGAAAGGATTTTTCAATAGGTTTTTTATTCTACTATTTGTGAGGGTAAATAATAAATTACGTATAAACACTAATAAAAGCTCTACTTTATTTTAAAAATGCACTTAACATCCAAACATGTTGTTCTAATGTTGTATGAATTGCTAATAACATATCAGCGGACGTTTCATCCTCAGATTCATTAGCTACTTCCATACCTTCTTTTAACTCTTGAATAATCGCAGAAAAATCATTTACTAATGTTTGCACCATTTCTTCAGCTGATTCGTTACTTGTTCCTTCATGTACAGTAGATGTTTCTAAATACTCTTTCATTGTCGCTAATGGTTTCCCGCCCAATGCTAAAATACGCTCTGCTAATTCATCAATATACGTTGCTGCTTCATTATAAAATTCTTCAAATTTTTCATGTAATGTAAAGAAGTGTGGTCCTGTCACATACCAGTGATAGTTATGAATTTTCACATATAACACATTCCAGTTTGCTACCTGTTTGTTTAATACTTCAACAACATTTGTTTTCGTACTCATCCAATCCACTCCTCTTATCACTTTAGAATTATTCTCTTTTAATAATACAATTTCATTGTACCACACATTTCCTACTCTTCCAAATCATTAGCTTATATGTAACAAAACTTTAACAACTTTTACCTTTTCCTAATCTCCAGAAATTCATGTATCCTTTCATGTCTAATTGTCCAAGCTCACACATATGCATAGTAGTAAGTCACGTTCATCATAGTAGAAAGAGGGGTTACATGAATAATCAACAATGGCAAGTAGCAAAAAAAGTTGCTGCTACTTATATTGGGACTGTCGTCGGGGCTGGATTTGCAACTGGACGAGAAATTGTTGAGTTTTTTACAATTAACGGTCTATACGGAACAATCGGAATATGTATAAGTGGATTTTTTTTTATTTGGTTAGGTACGAAGATGATGTTGCTTTCCTCACAAATTGGTGCATTCTCAGCACAAGAATTTAACAAATATTTATTTGGAGATGTATTTGGAAATGTAGTAAACACTTTATTGCTCCTTGTACTATTCGGGGTAACAAGCGTTATGTTATCAGGGGCTGGTGCCGTATTTGAAGAACAACTCCGTCTTCCAAGACAACTGGGTATTTTTATTACAGTTATTGCTTGTATCATTATTGGTAGCCGGGGATTACAAGGGGTTTTCGAAGTGAATACACTTGTAGTACCCATTATGATGATTTTCATTATTGGACTTGCTATTACAACATTTATTCACGGTACAACACCTATACTTAATACTATTCCTACAGAAAGTTGGAATATAAAATGGATTACAAGTCCTATTACATATGTCGCCTTAAACCTTTCTCTCGCCCAAAGTGTTCTCGTACCATTAGCAAGTGAGGTGAAAGATCAAAAAGCTATTTTATGGGGAGGAATTTTAGGAGGCGCAGGACTCTGTTTTATTCTATTATGTAGCCATTTGGCTATTTTATCGGTCGAGCAATTTTATCAATACAACATTCCTATGGCAGAAGTTGTTCGACGATTCAATGCAACTTTTCACTTTTTCTTTGTCCTTATTATTTTTGGAGAAGTATTTACAACATTAGTTGGAAATATATTTGGGATGACCAAACAAATGCAATCTATCACTGGTTGGAAAAACAATCGTATTGTTTATTTTATTTTACTAATTAGTTATTGCTTTAGCTATATTGGCTACAGTGAACTCCTGCACATCTTATATCCAATAATCGGATGGGTTAGTATCATCCTACTCCCCATTATCGCATGTAAACAACTTCAAAAAACATAAAAAAGCATCCGCTATGAGCGGACGCTTTTTTATTCACAGTCTTCACACACTTCCCAATATAATCCCATCTCTACTGCAAGATACGGCTTTAATTGTAACCGAATCATGCGACTCGGCATACGCTCTAATACAAACTGAATAGCGTCTTCATCCTCTTCTAATTCCGCTTTTAAAATTGCTATCCGCTGTATAGTAGTGATTGATTTCCCATCTTTATATAAAGTAATCCTTATCTCATCATATTCATTAAAATATATTTCCACACTCATATGTTCTGTCACTATTTCATCAACAATTGAATACGTACCATTTTGTTCTTGGATCACATATTTCCAGCCGTCTTTTCCATCTTCCATTGGAGCAACTTGAAACACTGTCATTAAATCCTCGTATAGCATACGATAACCCCTCTCTTACTAAAAAGCCATGAGTATTATATATACCCTTTCTCTCTATCACTATCACTATCACTATCACTATCACTATCACTATCACTATCACGTTTATTGTACCATATATCGTTTCTCTTACTATATTCATTTGCTTTATGCTACACGGATTTTATCCAAATTATACAATGAAGATTAATCTAATTACAGACAACCTAACTTCTTCACTTTTGCTGTGTTTTGAAGCGAAGGTCTTATTGCACACGAATAGCGAAAATAAAAACAGGAATGACATGTATCATTCCTGTTTCCCATTAAAACACTTTACCTATCGCAGCTAAAGCTAACACCGCTATCAAACTTGCAAATAATAACGATACAACAAAACTAACAATCGGTAATGTTTTCTTTTCATTCTTCTTAAACAATAGCCTTAAACTAAGAATAATATTCAATGGTACACATACGAAATAAAAATATTTAACAACGTTCATTGCACCACTCGAACTATTTAAAAGTGTGTTAAATGCAAACACTTCAACTAAAAAAATAAGAAAAAATGAAATACTTAACCAAAATGAAACATAGCTAAGCCAAGAATGTTTTTTTGTTCCCCAATACACTCCCATACTGCTCTCCTTTATATATAAGTAGTCTACTTTAATAATAATTATACACACTTATAACAAATACCTTTATTTTTCGACACTAAAACAAAAAGAAGCTGTCTCCCTAGTAGCCATTCCACTACTGTTGAGACAGTCTCCTCATCACTATACTTTGAATCTTTCAATCAGTACTTGTAATTCCTCGGCCATTTGTGACAATGTACCCGCAGCGGAACTAATTTCTTCCATGGAAGCCAACTGCTCTTCAGCAGATGCAGCAATATTTTGTGTACTTGTCGCATTATTTTGCGCTGTCATGGCAATTTCACCAACTGAAACAGAAACCTCATTTGCACCTTTTGACATTCCATTTGCCGTTTCTACCATACTTTCAATTTGCGTAGCAATTTCATTTGTAGAATGCAATATTTCTGCAAAATTCTGTTTCGTTTCATTCGCTATTACAAGGCCAGATTGAACTTCTTCATTCACATTACTCATAGACTTTACTGTCTTGCCCATATCTTCTTGTATTTCACCTATTAATTTCCCAATCTCACTTGATGATCCGCTAGATTGCTCTGCTAGTTTTCGTACTTCATCAGCAACAATCGCAAATCCTCTACCATGCTCACCTGCTCGTGCGGCTTCAATTGCAGCATTTAATGCAAGTAAATTTGTTTGATCTGCAATATTTTGAATCGCTTCTAAAATATCACCAATTTGCTTTGATTTATCATTTAATGCTTGAATTACAGCATCTGACTGTGAAACAGATTCTGCAATCGAATTCATTTGATTCACTGTTTTCCCGACAAGTTTCCCACCATCTTCTGCTTTTTCACGTGTATATGTAGATGCATTGGCAATTGAAGAGGAACTGTTTGCTACATGTTGAATTCCCTCTGTTACATTATGAAGTAACATTGCTCCATTTTCTACACTTGATGTTTGTACTGTTGCTCCACTTGAAACTTGCTCCATCGCCATTGTGATTTGTTCTGTTGCTTCACTTGCTTGTCTCACACTTGCCGTCAGTTCTTCAGATGCAGATGCAACATGACCTGCTGAAGTATTAATTCTACCAATTAATGTGCGTAATGAATGCGTCATCTCATTAAAACCTTTCGCAAGCTGTCCAATTTCATCATTAGAATGAATTTCAATTGTTTGCGTTAAGTCCCCATCGCTAATTTCATGCGAAGTAACAACTAATTTTTTCAAAGGTTTTGTAATAGAAAGTGTCACAAAATAAATAAGTGTGCCCCCTACAAGTAATGAAATTACCATAATAATTAACATGTTATAAAATACAGGTTGAGCTGCTTCAACTACTTCACTTGCATACATCGTTCCACCAATTTTCCAACCTGTTTTTAGATTTGTAGCAAATACCATTTTCTTCTCGCTGTTATCATATGAATAAGTAAAGGTACCATGATTTTCTTGATACATTCGTTTTGCCCAAGCATCTGCGGCTTTGTCACCTGATTCTTCTTTTGGATGAGCAATTATCTTTTGATTTTGATCTAAAATAAAGGCATATCCTTTTTTTCCAATATTAATCATTTTTGCTGTTTTTAATAAATTATCAAGGCTTAAATCTAAACCGATAACACCATTTTTATCTTCTGTTTGTTTGGCAATCGTTACCACAATATGGCCATTTCCTTTAGCCTTATATGGCTCTGTTACAATAATACCACCTTGCTTACTTACTGCATCTTTATACCAAGGACGTGTTGTTGGATCATAATCCGTTGGCATTTG
The DNA here is from genome assembly GCF_044764345.1 of Bacillus sp. NPDC094106. NCBI lineage: Bacteria > Bacillati > Bacillota > Bacilli > Caryophanales > Bacillaceae > Bacillus > Bacillus sp. NPDC094106. Next base: position 31,230 of record NZ_JBIWHY010000026.1, read on the forward strand.
TATATCTGGTTCTTGCACAAATTTCTTATCATTTCCTGCAACATACACCTGTTCAATATCTGGATTTAAATTGGTATATTGAGATAGCAGTTTCTTTAATTCATCTTGATTCTCTCCCTGATAGAGATCACTCTTAATCATTCTCGCAAAATTATTAACATCATTAAATTTCGCTTCAATCGTTTGATTAATTAAATTATCTAATATTTTAATATTATCATTTGCGCTACTCATAATCTGTGATTCAAAATTCTTTTTAGCCGTTTGGTAAGAAAAACCACCAATGACTGAAACAGCAGCAATTAAAATAATAAAAAATGAAATCAATAGCTTTTTTGCTACTTTCATATTTCGAAACCACTGTAATAGTTTACTCATGAAATCCCTCCTCTATTTTTCATTTTAATATTCAAGTTTAAAGATAATAACGACCTCTAAATGAACTTATTACTCATCATTTTTCGACTAATACTTTGTAAAGTTTAAACAAATAATTTCTTTTTGTCCATATATACGAATAATATTATTATAAAATTTACAAACGTAAAAAACCAAAGGAGCCTCCCTTTGGTTTTTTCAATTCTTTCTATGTTGTTTTACAATCTTTTTCCACTTAGCTCGCTCAGATCGGGCAAGTGCTAAATCTTGTTTCCTCATCGTATATGCAATTTCTCTCTGCAACTTTTTATAATTTCGCAAACGCTCTGTTGCTATAATACCATCATCAATCGCCATTCGAACGGCACAGCCCGGTTCACTGTTGTGCTCACAATCTCGAAAACGACACTCTTTGGCGAATTCTTCAATATCAGAAAATGTCGCATGGATTGCTCCGCTGCCTTCCCAAAGTTGAAGCTCTCTCATACCAGGAGTATCAATTACTAAACCACCACTTGACAATTGGAACAGCTCACGATGAGTCGTTGTATGTCGTCCTTTACTATCCTCTTCACGAACACCACCTGTTTTTGCAACTTCAGCTCCCATTAATGCGTTTAATAAAGTAGATTTCCCAGCGCCTGAGGAACCCACGAGGGCAATCGTTTTACCAGGAGCTACAAATTGTTGCAAGGACCCAATTCCCGCTTGCTGTAAACTGTCAACTGCAAAGATTGGAACACCAATAGCTATCGCCTCTGTTTCCAATATCTTTTGCTCCACATCTTCACACAAGTCACTTTTTGTCAAAACAATAACAGGCATTGCTCCACTTTCATAAGCAAGTAATAAATAACGTTCCATTCTTCTCACATTAAAATCATGGTTAAGAGCATTTACTAAAAAGAGATAGTCCACATTTGCTGCTATAATCTGTTCAACAGTTCTGTTACCAGCTTCTTGTCTAACAAAGGAACTTTTCCTTTGCAAAATACGGTGAATAATCGCCTTATTTTCTTCTTCTAACTTCTTTATATACACCCAATCACCAACTGCTGGATAATCCCCTTTAGATAACGCTTCATGCCGAAACTTTCCAGATAGCTCTGCTACATATTCACCATCATTACAAATGATACGATATATATGCTTATGTTCAAGTAAAATCCGTCCTACTTCATACTTGTCTACAGATTGATTCTCAAAAAAAGAATCCCATCCAAATGTTTCTAAACAATTTTGATTCAAATTATTATCCTCCCTATTTTGAGCCCAGTGGAAGGATTGTGCGATTCCTACAAAGTCTCGCTCTTTCCATCCACCTTTGTATTCGCTTTCATATTTCTATCAATAATCATCGCCATAATACATCACCCCGTTCTTAGTTTAGTTAATCTCATTATATGTAATATTATTTTGAAAAGCTACTTTATTTAACGGAATTTTCGGATATATATTTTTTTATTGTTCTTATTTGTCCACAATGGCTGATTTCATCCTCCCTTTCTAGATTTACGATAATGAAAAAGAACGTCACGTAATAGACTGAAATATACCGAAATTTTCCTTTATAATAAAAGTGAACAAGCATGTAGCCAGACCAAATTTTCTCAATATGCTCATATAAAATTTAAAAAGGAATATAAGTGTAAAAAACGAATCTTATTCACTAAAAGGAGTGGATTTGATGGAGATGTATCAATGGCTAACTGCTGTTCTCGTTGGTGGCATGACTGGCTTCGTTTCCCATCTAATCAATAACCAAGGCAAGTTATTGCTTCCACGCCGTTTAAAAACCTTCTTTCATCTTGGTTTTCTAACTGATATATTAACTGGTAGTCTTGCAGCACTTCTAGGACTCGTCTTATTTGATGTAATTACAATAAAAGAGATTATTAAAGTATCCATTGTCACTGCCATTTCAGGGCAAACCTTCTTACTTCATCAAGCACTTGGTGGTGAACAAGCCAAAAACACACAAATTGGTAAAGTCGATGAGAAAATTCAAGAAATTGACAAATTATTACGACGTTAATCTATACTTTCATTAAAAACTATTGCTATAATGAAAAATAAATATTTCTGAATTGTGTTGTCTGTCAGAAGAAAGGGTGTTTCGTATGCCAAAAAAGAAAATAGAAGATTTCTTAACAGACTCTGAAAAAGAGGAACTGATAGAAAACTATAAATGTTTACGAGCAGCCCGCACAAAACGTGAAGCTAACCATTTTGGTGAAACAGTCAATCACCTATTAGATAAAGCAAAAAAACGAATTATTGAAGAAGCAGGAATAGAAGATGAAAATGCTGCAACTGTTCAATCTAAACGAAAAGCACTGTTTTAGTCATGTATCTAAAATAGTGCTTTTCGTTAATTTGTTTACATAATATTATTACTGTTTATAAAGAGGTGGTCTTCTGTTTTCCCCCTAATTCTCCTGTCATGTATCGATCACTTTTTCGGAATACTAAAAGTGAAACCACATATAAGATAGCCGTAAAAGAGCCAATGAAAGTAAAATTATCAAATACTGCAAACAGCACTCCCGCCACTGCCGCTCCAATTGTTTGCCCAATATACATAGAAGAATTTGCTAACGCCGCTCCTGTTCCCCTAGCTATGCTAGATATCTTTTGCAAACGGCTCATCATAAGTACAAATAAAATTCCTGTAATGAAAAATAAAATAAAGAAAAATAACTCAACCAATAGAATTTGTTTCAAGTGCGGTAAAATAACATATAAACCAGCTACAACAAAAATACCGCCATAAAAAGCATAAGTATAACCTAATTTTTTAACAAGTCTAGGTCCTAAAATATTGCCTGCTAGATTTCCTAATCCAAGTATAAGCATTGCTGTTCCTACTTCATTTACTTGTAACTTAAATTGAGTTGCTAACCATACTCCAAAAAATGAAAATGCTGCAAAATTGCCTGTTTGGAAAAGAAAATATGCAAAGTAAGAAAGTGAAACCTTCGACTCCCCTAATAGCTGTTGATAACGACTTATAATAGATTGATGCTTTTGTTCTATTTGCAGTGGCTGTATTTCTGGCAATGCAATATAAATAAAAATGACAAGTATCGCTGAACAAATACCAATTATAAAGAAAGGTGTTGTATAGTGTATCGTTGCTAAATATGCTCCAATTGGTAATCCTAGTACTTGCGCTAATGATAGTCCTGCTGTTGCAATCCCAATTGATTTCATAACTTGATTTTTGGACACAAGAAGCGGAATAGATGCCCACACTTGTGGAGATACAAATGCTGCACTTATTCCTGCACAAAAACGGAAGGTAATCATCCACCAAAAGCTTGATGCTAATCCGCATAAAAACGTACTAATTGCAAAAAAGCTCATGCCTCCTAACATTACCCTCTTCCGATTTAATCCATCAGAAATAGGTCCAGCAATAAGTGCAAATACAGCATATCCCAGTGCATATGCACTTACCATCCATCCTGAAATTTCTGTTGGAATCCCGTATACTGTTTGTAGTGTTGGTAATAATGGTGAAATCAAAAAAGTATCTGTACCAATCATAAACATCATGCTAAAAAATAATATCATAATTTTGTTCATCTTCTCCATCTCCTTAAATAGTAACAAAGGGTAGAATTTCACCCTTTGTTACTACTCCTCTAAAATAGATTGTATATATTCTAAATCACTCTCATGTAGCGATACATCTACTACTTTTACATTTTCTCTTACTTGCTCTGCACGTTTCCCACCAGGAATCACTGTATCAATTCCCTTTTGATTTAAAAGCCAAGCTAACGCTACATTAGATAACGTTGTATTTTTTTCTCTAGCAAAATCTTTTAATTTTTTGACTTTCATAAAGTTTTTCTTATATGTATGTTCCTCAAATAATGAGACATCTTTACGCCAATCTGTTTCATCTAGTTTCAGATCTTCTGGATATCTACCACCTAAAATGCCAAAAGCAAGGGGACCATATGGAATAAATGAAACTCCTTCTTTTATGCAATATGGCAAGAGCTCCTTTTCCGCTGTACGATCTAACATATTATAAGGAGACTGCAGTATATCAATATCGCCAAATTGATTCGCCTCTTTTAGCTGAGCTAAGTTTACATTTGATATTCCTATCGAACGAATCTTCCCTTCTTCTTTTAATCGAACAAGTTCTCCAATTGAATCTATGTACATAGTTTCTGAATTTGTAAAATGTAAATAATATAAATCTATATAATCTGTCTGTAATCTTCGCAGGCTATTTTCAACTGCATTTCTTAAATAATTTGGTTCATTATTAATACAAGTAGAACCGCTCAATAATGGCTGTATCCCTCCTTTTGTAGCGAGTACAAGCTCTTGTCGTTTTCTTTTAATCGTCTCTCCTATTAATTCCTCAGATCTGCCAAATCCATATGAATCAGCTGTATCTATCAATGTAATGCCTTGCTGAAGTGCCTCCTCAATCATTCTTATTCCTTCTTGTTCATTCACATTTAAAAATAAATTATGGCCCCCTACTGCATTCGTTCCTAACCCAATTTGAGAAATTTGTAATCCTGCCTTTTGCAACTTCGTATACTTCATTTTTATCCCCCTATACATTTCTATTGTTCGAATATATTCGAACAATAGAAATATAGCACTTTATATGTTATAGTGCAACTGAAAGAACTTATAAGGTAGGTGAAATTATGCGAACACTATATCATCCAAATCGAGAAGAAATTCAACTTTCTTCTGTCTTATATGCTCTTAGCGACCAAATTCGTTTACAAATTGTAAATATGCTAATGGAACAAAAAGAACAATCATGCGGTGCACTAAATATTCCAGTTGCTAAATCAACTTTGTCACACCATTTTAAAGTTTTACGCGAATCCGGTGTTATGTACACTCGTCTAGAAGGTACACAGCGTTTTATTTCGATTCGAATGGAAGATTTAAATGCTAGATTTCCTGGATTATTAGATGCTGTCTTGCAAGCAACGGAACCATATTAAAAAACATCTCATATTCAAATGAGATGTTTTTTAATACCAATTATTCTTTTGACAAATCTATTAATCCATTTCCCTCTGATGTTCGCTCATATCCTAAAGGTACAGTCCGCTTAATAAGCTGAGCATAAATTTCTGGTTCTGATAACTTTCTTCCATACTCTCTTTCGCACTGCTTAATCAGAAGCGCTAATGCTCCAGCAATATGCGGCGTAGCCATTGACGTCCCACTTAATACCGCATATTTCCCTTCTGGATAAGTAGAAAGAATTTTTTCTCCTGGCGCTACTAAATCAATTTCTTGATTCGAATTACTAAAACAAGCTAGCTTTCTCTCTAAATTAACAGCTCCGACTTCAATGACCTCAGAATAAGCACCCGGGAAATCCAATTCTTCTGTTTCATCACTACAGTCCCCATTATTTCCTGCAGCGCATACAACAAGTATTTCTTGCTTTACCGCATGCTGGATCACTTCATGTAATTCTGGTACATCCTCTGAACCTCCAAGTGACATGGAAATAATCCGGACTCGCTCTTGATTTGGTCCTCTCCAGCGTACTGCATAGTCAATCGCTTCAATAATTTGCTGATAACTTCCAGAGCCATCCCCTGATAATACTTTTAATACTAATAATTTAGCAAGTGGAGCAACACCTAGAACACCCACACCATTTTCTGTCGCTGCAATTGTTCCTGCAACATGGGTTCCATGACCATTATTATCAAGATAAACGTTTGGATTGCCCTCATAATCCTCAGTAAAATTTCTTCCGCCAATAATTCGGTCTTTTAAGTCAATATGATTTATATCACAGCCTGTATCTAATACCGCAACTACAATATCTTTCCCTTTTGCACTCTTTTCCCAAACCTCAGGAGCATGAATCAGTTGTACACCTGGTGGGATTTCGTTTACTTGCTCAACTACTTTATTTACCGTATACGGAATTAATTGAATCCCTTTTTGCTTATTCGCTGTACTACTGTTCATCATAATCCCTCCTAAAATATATTATTTTTACATTTTGAATACGCTTTCATTTATAAAAAACATTCGTTTTCTCACTTCTATTTTCCTGCTTCAAGATTTTTCTCAATACAAAAAACATCTTTTCCATCAGATATTCTGACGAAAAAGACGTTTGTGAAATCTTATGCTACTTCATTTTTTGCGGTCACAAATTCCCTTTCTTTCATAACAGCATGATCGCTGGAATAAGAACCTACTCAGCCTTAATACCGCACAATATGATACTAGTATCGTACTGATTATTTAAATTAATGTAATGAGTGATTTTGTTTAAATACCTAGCAAACTAAACATACCCAGCCTTTACTAACTCATCCGCAACCTTGCCTTCAATTGCTTTAAATAACGAGATCGTATCAGAATGAAATATACAATTTGAATTCCAACAAAAATACTTAGTACAATTGCATTTTCCTTTAAAAGTGAATACTCAAACATTTGCCCTAAAGTCGTTAATGCAACAGCACCGTGTAATGTTGCAACACCAATTGGAACAAAGAATAATAGCGCTAATCGAATTGTCACAACTTTGGATAATTCTCCACTTGTTAACCCTACTTTTCGAATTGATTCAAATAAACGATAATCATCTTCTAAGTCAGAGAATAAGCGGAAGTATAGAAAACTACCCGCACATACAAAGAACACAATACCGATAAAAAATCCTACAAATAAAATAGGTCCAGCAACCTGTAAAGCTTGATTTTGCTCATACTCTGCTGCACTAAATCTCGAATGCTCTTGTTGAGATTTTATTTCGTTTGTTATTTCCTTTCCAGCTTCAATTTCATTTTTGCTTTCCTTCGTTTGATACATATAATCTTTTACTTCCTTGAAGCCATCTTGTAATAGATTATATTGATCTTCTGAAATAACGTAGACATTCCTAGTAAGTGCTTTACCAAGAGAAGATGTATGAATTTCTTTCACCTTCAATGATGTATTTTGATTCGGTAATTCTAATGTTTTTCTTTCTTTTTTTTGTGGTACTGGCATTTCTGCTGATAGAAAGAGTGCTGTATTTTCTTTCAAATCACCTGGCTGTTCACCTGTAAGCTTTGCATATTTCTTATAATCAGATTCTCTTACAAAGACTGCATCTCGCAGTCCTTTCTCTTCGGTTTGCTTTGAGACAACATCTGTTTTTTCGTTAGATATATTATAGTTCTTTAATGTTTGCTCAATCATTTGTACATGCCCTGCTTCATTTTCATTTCCTTGTTTAGATTGATACTGAAATGCAATCGGTTGATCCATTATGCTCTTCGTCATAGAAGCAAAGCCAACTAGTGTACCAATGGCAGAAAAAGCTACAGTCGAAATAATTGTAACAATAAAGAACATCCGTGCATTATCTCTCATGCGATATGCTAAATCTGATAGAGTAATGATATTAGTTCTTGTCCAATACAAACGTTTGCTTTTTTTACATGCTCGAATAATATATACACTTAGCTGCTTATACAGTAAGTATGTACCAATAATGACAACCGTCGTTACAGGAATCAACATAATAAAAACCATTGCACCATGCGAAGATAAGGCACCTACATATCCTGTACCAAGCAATACCACAGCTAGAATTGAAAAAATAATGGACGCTTTTGGTTCAGGCTTCGCTTTTACTGCACCTCTAAATAGTTTCATGATTTGATTTTTACGAATCATTCCTGCACTAAAAAAAGAAATAATAATAAATAATATAAAAAACATAACACTCGTTACGCCAATTGCTGTTGTTGGTAAATAATATGATAAAGATAGATCTAGCTTCAATACTAATGGCGCTATCCAAATCAATAGACCTGAAAACAGCATTCCACAAATGATACCCGCAATAATTGATGCCATACCAATCATGACATTTTCAAAAAAGATAAGACGTCTTAATTGAAATTTCGTCATACCTAGCATCATTAAAATCCCTAATTCACGCTTCCTTGTTTTTAAAAACATTCCCATTGAATATAGAATAAAGAAAAACGTAAAAAGATAAATAATAACTTGTGCAAAAGACATACTTACAAATACATATTGACCTAATTGACCGGCACTTAATGCAGGATGAAATGCAAAAAATGAGTAAACAAAGAAGGCCATAATTGCAAATGCACTACTCAAAAAATAAGCCGAATATGTTCGTCTATTCCGCGTTACATTACGAAACGCTAATTCCCTAATATTCATATTATTTCTCCGCCCTTTCAATAACTATATTGCTATCATAATAAAGCGAAGAAATATCTACCATCGATTCAAATGACAAAAACCTTACATTTTTGAAAGGTCACAGAAAAATTGATTAAACTAGGCATTTTCTTTATAATAACTACATTCATATTCATACGTTCAACCTATTGTATATTCGTTAATTTTACGAAATAATAAGGATGGATATTTCTGAATCAGTACATATAAACTTATCACTCGTTCTATATGAATAGGAGGAAAACATAATGACATTACAAGAACAAATTATGAAAGCATTACATGTTCAGCCTGCAATTGATCCAAAAGCAGAAATTCGTAAACGAATTGATTTCTTAAAAGATTATTTAAGAAAAACAGGTGCAAAAGGCTTTGTACTCGGAATTAGTGGTGGACAAGATTCAACACTAGCAGGCCGCTTAGCACAGCTTGCAGTTGAAGAATCTCGCAATGAAGGATACAACGCAACATTTATCGCTGTACGCCTTCCATATCAGGTACAAAAAGATGAAGACGATGCACAATTAGCACTACAATTTATTAAACCCGATCAATCTGTAGCTTTCGATATCGCTTCAACAGTTGATGCATTTTCAAGTCAATATAAAGACTTATTAGGAGAATCATTAACAGACTTCAATAAAGGAAACGTTAAAGCTCGCGTTCGCATGGTCACACAATATGCAATTGGTGGACAACAAGGTTTACTTGTTATCGGAACAGATCATGCTGCTGAAGCTGTAACAGGTTTCTTCACAAAGTTCGGTGATGGTGGTGCAGATCTTTTACCACTAACAGGATTAACAAAACGTCAAGGACGATCTTTATTACAAGAATTAGGCGCTGAAGAACGCCTTTACTTAAAAATGCCAACAGCTGATTTATTAGATGAAAAACCAGGTCAAGCTGACGAAACAGAATTAGGGATTACATACGATCAATTAGATGATTACTTAGAAGGAAAAGCAGTTCCTGAAGACGTTGCAGAAAAAATTGAAAAACGTTATACAGTAAGTGAACATAAAAGACAAACACCAGCATCCATGTTTGATGACTGGTGGAAATAAATAACATATATAAAAAGAAGCTAATTTCATTTAGCTTCTTTTTATATAAATCACTTCTTAAAAATTAGTTTCTATATATACATCAATTAAAAAACGGACATAAAATCCCTCTTTTTTGATAATTTTACCATACACTCAATGTAAATAATTCTGCATTTACCTATAAACATAAAAAGAGCACCTTTTACAGATGCCCTTTTTCATCAATACGTAAATGTAATTGTTGCTAATGAATACCCTGCCATCGCACTATACGGTGCAACTTGATAAGAAACTCGCTTCGCACCTTTTGGCCAAGTAAGTTCATTTAATACTTTTTTAATATCTTGCATTGTTCCATCCATAGATTGCTTATAACGCAGTTCTACTTTTTGAGGTTTCGTAGTAAATTGCTTCTGTAATTTTTGTTTCAACTCATTATAATCTTCAGCCCCATATTGCGTAGACAGATAGACTAAATTCGTGTCTTTTAGCATTTGTTGATATACCAACTTTTTTGAACTACCTTTCTTTATCTTACTTGTTAATTCATTATAGTAATTCGTAGATGCTACTGGATATTTACTACGATCCCATTCATGGTCTTTGCTTAATTGCTCGTCAGACATATTATAGTAAGAATATGTTACACGTCCTTCTTTATCTGGAACTGGATCATCAAATGTCGTATCGAGGTGATACCATTTATCCTCAATCTTTACTAGGTTCCAAGCATGTGCTTGTCCATTTCCTTTTCCAGTTACGATATGTGATTGAATACCCGCTTCTTTTAATAATTGATATGTTAATAGCGTATATCCTTGACAAACAGCTGAGCGATTGGCCAAGGCGTCATACGCTGTATATGCCTTATAAGAAGTATCATAGGAAACATGTTTCACAACATAATCATGAATCGCTTTTACTTTTTCATGATCATCCATGCCAGCTTTTATTATAGAATTCACAATCGATTTTGCCTGCGTCTTTACATATTGTGTTTGTTCTTTTGATTCACGATATGTAATGTTTAATGTAAACGCATAGTTTCCTGGTATTCCACGTATAGAGTACTTAGTACTTGCTATATTATATTTTACATACTCATCTGCATCTACAATTTTACTATACTCTTGAAAGAGCTTATCCATTACGTCTCTACCATTTTTCTCTTTTGTTTTGTATGTGATTGTAATATTTTCTTCTCGATTATCAATGCGCTTTTTTAACTCTTTCTGAAAATCTTCTAACAACTTTGTATCTGATGGTGTAGCTGCTACCTTTTGAGTTGACGCTGCATAAGATACGGAATGCACATGTAAACCACTGATCATAATTGTTGAACAAAGTGCGATAGCTGTTACATACTTGTTTGTTTTCTTCATCTTGTCACTCCTCCTACTCTAAAAATATACGAAAAAATATTCATATATTTTTAGAGTATACAGTATTTTCCCAAAAAGAAAATATGAGATTATGTATATTTATTAATTGCCATTTAAATATTATTAAAAGGAATTTCGGTAATATATAAACTAAAAAAGTAGTAACCCCTCCATTAGAAGTAACTACTACTTTTCTTTTTTCTAACAAGTTTGTAATATACAGCATGTATTTTCAAAACGACGATGTTTCAAATCATCATTTCCAATACAAAAGTATAGCATTCCTAAATCTCCCCACATCATATTACAATTCTTATAATCAGAATCAATTTGGAATAATAGCGTCATATGATGAGGATTCACACCAATGTAATCGCCAGCTTCTTGAAACACTTCTTCTTGAACAGAGAAAGGTTCACCAAATAATTGATGGTTGTCATAATGATCTGGGATTAATTCCTCAAGTAACTGCAGAAAACGATCCGAATCATCTTCATTTTCAATAAAGAGCTCTGGTAATTTATAAGTGCATTCAAATGATATTTCACATTGTATAAATTTCGGTTGGATTTCATCCATTCTTCGCAGTTGTTCAGGTGAAACATCATAATAAAGTACACATCCTACATCTTTCTGATTTACATCTTCATCAAAATGATTTTCATAACAAAAAAAATAGAGCATTCCTGTTTTAGGAAGATTGTGACTCATACCCACATCATGTAAATCATTTAAATTAAATTGCGCAATAAAATGTAATGGATTCTCTTTGTAAGTTGGATATTCAAATGAAACGGGCACATCAGGGACTCCTCCCATTTTAGAACAACCAATTGCAAGTGTATCCTTTTGTATAGGAGTAACTTTTATACAAGGAAATATAGTATTTACTAATTCCTGTTTTAAATGTGTCAATTCATATTTATCAATTAATGATTCAATTTGCTTTTTCATAAGCTCTCCTTAAGTAATGTACTTATTCGTATCATAGCACACATATAGTAACGACTTCATCTTCAAATTAAACAAACCATCAAAAAACGGGCTCATCTCTCATACGCGAACAAGTTTAAAAAAGCATAGTATACAGTGTTCCTACAAACATGATATCTCATAATTTCTTACAGTAGACCCTCTAATCATTCATTTTAACTTTTAATATAAGGAGGCTTTCCACATGGGTTACGGATATAGTTGTGGCGGTTATGGTGGTTACGGCGGTTTCGGTTACGGCGGCAGTTGTGGTGGTGGTTGTGGTTATGGCGGTTTCGCGTTATTAATCGTTTTATTTATCCTTCTAATCATCATTGGAGCTAGTTGCTGGGGCGGATTCGGCGGCTACTAAGTAAGATTTAAAAACTATTGTAAAAGAGCACGTGATTTGCGTGCTCTTTTACTATACAAAAAATTCATTATGTGAAAGGAATCATTCTTATGAAGATTGATGGTGTGTTTGAAGGTGGGGGTGTTCGTGGAATTGCACATGTTGGGGCAATTTGTGCATTAGCTGAGCAAGGCTACGATTGCGAACGCGTAGCGGGAACATCAGCTGGTGCTATTATCGCAGCCCTCTTGGCAGCTGGTTATTCTTGTACAGAGCTAAAAGACATTATAAATAACGTAGATTACCATCAATTCACAAAAAAAACTTTACTTGATAAGATCCCACTTATAGGAAAAGGGTTGAACACATGGGCTAGATTAGGAATCTATTCCAATATATTTTTAGAAGAATGGCTAGAAGACTTACTAAGAAAAAAGGGAATTTATCATTTTAGTGACTTACCTAATCAAAAAAATCTAAAAATCATCGTTTCAGATATAAGCAATGGCAAAATGGTTGTTTTCCCTGATGACTTACCCAACTACGGTTTTTCAAATTATCGTTTTCCAATCGCGAAAGCAGTTAGAATGAGCGGGACTATTCCTTTCTTTTTTGAACCAGTGAAATGGAAAACACCAAAATGGAAACAACCTTGTTACATGGTTGATGGTGGTATTTTAAGCAATTATCCAATCTGGATCTTCGACTCACCCACTATACCTCGCTGGCCTACCTTTGGCTTCCATTTTGTGAAAGATGAAATCCAAGCAGAGCCTGTTCCTTATGAAGAGCCTATTTCTATGTTCAAAGGGTTATTTAAAACAATGATGCAAGCACACGACTTACGTTATTTCGATAAAGAATCAAAGGCGCGAACCATTACAATTCCAACAGGTTCAATTACAAGTACCAATTTCCAATTAACTGATGCCGAAAAAGAATGGCTCTATCAATCTGGATACAACGCTGCGAATAAATTTTTACAATCTTGGAACTTCAAAAGATATGTCCATGAATATAGAAGCGGAAATCAAGATCGAAAAATATATCATCAAAACCGCTATTTGGATTCATAATATTCTTCTTTCAATTAGATTGTTCTTACTTTACATTACTATCAAATCAATAAGCCTAATAAACTATAATTGGATTAGGCTTATTGATTATAAGGTACACCTTAATACATATATACATCAATTGAAAAACCGACATAAAACCCCTCTTTTTAGGTGGGAGAGAGCATCTGGCCATGCATAGAAGCGGTCAGGGCCTTTTTCTGCCACATGCGAAGGAAAAACAGAAAGAACAAACGAGTGTAGGTGACTTTTTATTCTGCATAGCAGAGATTTAAATGTCGAAAAATTAAAGTGGATTTATATAGAATATTTCCTGCATTTATTTTTCATTAAGGATACTCCAATCCTTCCGCTTCTTTAGCAGTAACAACTACATACCGCTCTCCTGTCCTAAGTCCTAGTAACTCTGCCTTCTCAATTGCTTCTTGCTTCGTTTCCGCATAAGCTGCTAAATATTTAGTCCCTTCAATTACTTGACAAATAACATACTTTTTCATACTTTCTCTCCTTTTTCAATACATACTCTGTTACTTTTTTCATAAAAATGTACTACTATACTGATAAACTCTTTATCAATCTGGCTATGTTTTTAATTCCTATTTCGATTTCATCTAATGATGCATATGAATATGAAAGACGTAAAAAATCCCCTGCATTTCTATCATATAAATTCCCTGGATTTAGTAAAATATTTTCTTTTAATGCTTTTTCAAATAAAATTCGGCTTGAGATTTCGGGACCGATATGTAACCAAATGTAAAAACTACCTAGTGGGATATGCCAAGTTGCTATATCTTTACAATATTTATTGAGTACGTCAAGCATAAAGTCTCTCTTTCTTTTCAATTCGCCTCGTATATATTGTATATGTTCACCATAGAAGCCACTCCGAAACCATTCTGCAGCAACCTGTTGCGATATAGAACTAGAACCATAATCCGCTTGCATTTTTATATCTGCTAATCGTTGAATAACTGGTTCTGGTCCAACAATCCAACCATATGGATGGATACAACTTCTATTTTCTTTTATACAATATACACTATCATATTTGAATCATTTATACGGGAGGAAATAACATGACTGAAGCAATTATTCACGGTATCATCCTTGCATTTGGACTTATTATTCCATTAGGTGTCCAAAATGTCTTTGTTTTTAATCAAGGTGCCAGCCAAACAAATATTTGGCACGCCGCTCCTGTGGTGCTAACCGCATCCATTTGTGACACAGTGTTAATTCTCGTTGCCGTCCAAGGTGTATCTATTATGCTTCTTACTTTTTCTTGGCTCACAACAGCTCTTTATGTAATTGGATTTTTCTTTCTGATATATATGGGATGGGCAATTTGGAAAAGCGATGCTACAAAGGAACTACATAAAGAAAAAAAGATATCATTCAAAAAGCAAATTATTTTCGCTGCTTCTGTTTCCTTATTAAATCCACATGCAATTTTGGATACGATTGGTGTTATAGGAACAAACTCTATTCAATATGTAGGAGTTGAAAAGTGGGCATTTACTTTTGCAACTATTACTGTTTCTTGGATTTGGTTTATCGGGTTAGTATTTGCTGGACGAATGCTAAAAGAAATCGATTCATCCGGGAAAATAATTGAAATATTAAATAAAGTTTCTGGAGTTATGATATGGGGCGTCGCTCTTTATATGTTAAAGCAAATCGTTTTTCTGCACTAAAATAATGAGAATTGCATGCTGAGAATATGTTACATACAATTCTCATTTGGCGTGACAAAATAGAAACAACGTTAAGGAGTTGATTTAGGCTGTCGATGTAAAGCAGCTTGATTTTTTGCTGGTTTAATCCATATGATTGTAACAATCGCCCCAATCGCTGCAAAGATACTTGTTACATAAAAAACTTCATGGTCTGCTCCCTTCATAAAAAAAGAATAAAGAGGCGGACCTGCAGCTACACCAATAAAACGCATCGAACTATAAAATGAGGTAACTGTTCCTCTTTGTTCTTTTTCAATTCCTTGTGTAATCAAAGCATCTAAACATGGTAATGCTATCCCAATTCCAAGCCCCATAATAACAAGACAAAGAAGTAACAAATATATACCTTTCACAAATAATGGAATAGCAACAGATGCGGCGGCTAATATAAAACCGATGTATATACACCTTTTCATTATGATTTGGTTATCACCGATTTTCTTTCCTGCCATATATGAACTTAGTGATAGTACAAGTAAAGGAATAGCAAGTATACATCCTTTCCAAATTCCATGAATGCTATATTTTGTTTCTAATATGGTAGACAAATAAAAAAGAATCCCAAATAAAATAAGCATAGTAATCGCACCTAATATAAAGATTGCAACTAACCATCTTCCTTTTTCTCGGAAGGTTGAAGCAATGGAATGAATAAATTCCTTAAGTGGCGGCACTTGATTTTCTTGTTTTTTTGCTTTTACTAACAGCAATAATAAAACAATTGAGATAGCACATAATACCGGAATAGCCCAAAATGGTAAAAACCATACTATCCCAGCAAGAGCTGATCCTAATATTGGACTAAGTACTTTTCCAAATGTGTTCGATGTTTCAATAATCCCTAAGCCAGTACTTACTTCTTTTTCATCTTTATATAAATCACCGACACACGGGATGACAACTGGCATAGCTCCCGCAGCACCTATTCCTTGAATCGCTCTTCCTATAAGAATCCACACATAGGGATTTTCAACTTTCCATGATACCCAACCTGTTATAGCCCCTCCGATGGCAGCAATTAACAAGCTTGGGACCATCACCATTTTGCGCCCCCACCGATCTGATAAATAACCAGCGATAGGAATAAGTAAAATTGCCACAATAGAATATATTGTAATAATCATGGATGTTTGAAAAGAAGAAATATGCAACTTTTTTTCAATTGTTGGAAGGATTGGAATAAGCATTGAATTTCCTAATGTCATAACAAGTGGCACAGATGCAAGTGCAATTAAACAACAGTCTTCTTTTTTTAACATGCTAATTTCGAAACCTTTCATCATTTATTTCTTCCCACATAGTAGCCCTGATGGGATTTGATTTTATATTCCATCAGGGCTCTCACATCTTGTCTGCTTTTTAACTTATATAACAAAAGAAATTGGAGTAAAACCTAGCATTACTTCTATTCTTTCAATCCCCACAACAGTATATCCGTACTATTTAATGGAAAATTATCTTCCTTTCCACCTAACACCATACAATATTTTAAAAAAACAAAAAAGAAAGGAAGATCCCTTCCTTTCTCCCTTGACGCTTTCATTTTAGCGAATATATCCGCCACCAAGCTGTTGTTCTGCCATAGCTACAAGACGTTTCGTGATTTCACCGCCTACAGAACCATTTGCACGTGAAGAAGTATCGGCTCCAAGTTGTACACCAAATTCCTGTGCAATTTCATATTTCATTTGATCAAGAGCCGCTTGCGTTCCGCTTGATGCTAATTGATTAGAATTACGATTTCTAGCCATTACCGTTCACCTCCTTTATATATTAAAATGCAGAGAAACTCGATAATTTATTCTTGGTATTTTTTGGAATTTATTAATTCTAATAAAGCTCTTTCATCACCTTAAACTTCTATAAAGACTTTCAATATTTCTCCAACAATACGCAGTTTCTTCTGCATCTAATCTTTCTAAAAACTTAGTATCAACTAGTTCGGGGCGAAATTTTTCATAAAAGAGCTTTGAAGGATTATTAGAAAGAACCCATACTAATACCGATTTCACATCATTTTTTATAAATTCAGATACGAGCGTTTGAAATAATCGTTTTCCTACTTTATAACCTTGATATTCTTTTAATAGATAAATTGCATATAATTCCCCATCGCAATCATATTTTCCTGTTCTTTCAGTTCCACCATCAAGAAATCCTATGATACTGCCATCTAACGTTTCTGCTACATACCTATATTGATAAGGGGTCACTTGTTCGAAAATGGTTTTCCATTGTTTTTCTCGGCTTTCATGCGTGATATTATCTAAAATTTCATCAGGTAATATGCCTTTATACGTTGTTTTCCAACTATCCGTATGCACTTTTGCTATACCAGGAATATCCTCTTTTACTGCCTTTCTAATTTTTATTTCCATCTCTTCTCCCCCTTTTGCATTTCATTGTATCAAATGGAAACATAAAATCGATGTTGATTATGCAAATGATTAAATATTTCATTTACTTCCCTATATAATTAGTTTCTACGACAAACTATATAAATCCATTTTCATTTTTCGACATCTAAATCCCTGCTATGCAGAATAAAAAGTAACCTACACTCGTTTGCTCTTTCTGTTTTTACTTCGCATGTGGCAGAAAAAGGCCCTAACCGCTTCTATGCATGGCCAGATCCTCTCTCCCACCTAAAAGGAGGGGGGTATGTCGTTTTTTAAATTAATGTATATATAACAAACACATTTTATAAAAATAAATGAATCTAAAATAAAAAAGGGTGAATCCCATCACCCTTTTTACGTTATGACTATCTACTCTCAACCTCAACTGAAATAATATGATCAATCTCTTTTAAAGAACTATATAACTCAGTTGTATATAAATCTTCAGGTGCTAATATCACCATTTCTAATTGTTGAGCTGCACCATTATCAATATCTTTAATTTTAACCCGTTTCACTTGCATGTTTAAATTTTTTATTTGCTTAAAGATTCCATCTAACTCTTTATGCTTGTTTACAATAATTTTTATAGCTACGTCCTTTTGTCTTAATGAGTACGGTCCAGCAATCTTTACCAGATGAGGCAATACATTGATTGCTAATATAATTAAAATCATAGCTACTGTTGCTTGTATATAAAAACCTGCCCCAATTGCAATACCTAGAGCAGACGCCGCCCACACCATAGAAGCTGTAGTTAATCCCGAAATCACATCGTTATTTCTTCGTAAAATAACTCCCGCTCCGAGAAAACCAACACCACTTACAATTTGAGCTGCTAAACGCATCGGATCCATATTTGTATGACCTGGTGAAGAATAAACATTCACCGATTCAATTGAAACGATTGTAATTAAACAACTTGCTACAGAAATGACCATACTTGTTTTCACACCAAGTGGTTTATTCTTTAGCTGTCTGTCAATCCCAATAAATAAACCTAAAAAGAGTGCTAAACCTAATTTGAGTAAAAATTCATATGACATTTTTCATTCTCCTTACTTATATGATGTTCATCATTCCTCTTCGTAAACATCATTTTTCCTTGAATATTAAACTATAACTCGTTTTGGTTATCAATTCCAGTCTTTTCTATATAAATTCATTTTAATTTTTCAATATGTAAGTCGCTACTATGCATGGGCAGATGCTCTCGTCCACCTAACAAGAAAGGAGTGTTTACGTCAGTTTTTCAATTTCTGTCTATATATTAGCTAAGCTATATAAATCCATTTTAATTTTTCGACATCTAAATCCCTGCTATGTGGAGTAAAAAGTAACCTACACTCGTTTACTCTTTCTGTTTTTACTTCGGATGTGGCAGAAAAAGGCCCTGACCGCTTCTATGCATGGCCAGATCCTCTCTCCCACCTAAAAAGAGGGGGTTTTATGTCCGTTTTTTAATTGATGTATATATATAAAAGCCGGAAAAATATGAAGTGCACCCCGATTGTTAGACACAGTCTAACAATCGGAGGTGCACTTTTTAATGGCTAAACTTTCTTCAAAAGAAAAAATACGAGCGATAAG
>NZ_JBIWHY010000027.1:0-5823 GCF_044764345.1 Bacillus sp. NPDC094106
GTTTGTTGCATTTTTAAAGCATTATCTAGATCTGAAGGATGATCAACTATTTGAAGACTGGCTAGAACTCGGTAAGGAAGAAACTGCTAAAAGATAAAATATCGTATTCAATGATCATATTAACTTAACAAAAAATATTGAAGCCCTGATTCTTTTCTTGACCTATAAAAACCAGGGCTTCATCTCCTGAAAAATGTATTAACGTACAAAATCCGCGTTTTGCCGTCAGTACCCCTATTAGGGGTAGCATCAGGATTTTGCGGATTTACAACGTTAAGGTAGAAATCCTTGTATCAATAGGGTTTACTTTTGACGAATATCAATCCACCAACGATCTTCCGCATTCATATTTTCAGTGCCACTAAACCCGCTGTAATGGAAAGCATCAAGGAAGATTGAATCCAGTTTATCCTCATCTACAAAATAACCTAAGTTAATCTTCATCGTTTGTCCTGGTCGGATACTACCAATATTGTAAAAGCTTTTTCCGTTTCCGTGGGGTTCTAAATAATCAACTTCGCTCGTCATAATACTTTTTTCGTCAATTCCATCTTCTTTAGCATAGTTCCATGCATTATTTTCAGATTTAAGCACTTGTATGGGTGGATGCATATAGATTTCTTTTGTCGCCTGTTTACTAATATTTTTCACTGTTGTTGTCAGGTAGACAAATTTAAGATTAACGAATTTCGACTCTACTAATTTGTCAATTGAATCTTTACCATTTCCAACTTTATATACATCCCGTCTGTACGGTATCAATTTTTCCGTCTGATCTAAAGCCTTATTCTCATTTAATCTTTCTAGTCCAAATTCATTAAAGTTCTCTTGTTTAAAATCTTTGATTGAATCAAAGACTTCAACTTTTTCTATAACATATTCGAGTTTGCTGTTATCTGTGATGTTATCTATGGTTACTGGAACCATTTGACCTACGCTAAATAGTTGTTTGCTGTCTTTTTTCAAAGGAATAACGCTAGGTTTTGTTGGTGCATTCGCTTTGCTAACACGATCTTCATCATAATCTGTTGTAAGTGATGCCTTTTCCTTTGATGTGGGCTCAAGTGAAATGTTCCCTAAGACATTCATCATTTGTTCTTCATTTACATCGGCTCCAATATAGCTTTCTAACATAATCCCCTCTTCCTCAAAAAGAAGAAAGACCTGTCTATTAAACATTAAATTTTTGTTTCCAGTGTCTCTATGAATAACCACTGCCTTCCTACCGTTTATCTCTTTTTCTTCGTAGTTGTTTGCGTACAGAGTTTGAAAATCTGAATTTTTTCCTAATCTACAAAGAAGAAATGAAAACCCACCCTTTGCGTAGTTATCTTTAAATGAATATTTCATAGCAGTGTCATCGATTGCTTCCATATTTTCTGGTAATTTGCCGACTTTCAACTTATACCAACTTTCACTCTTTTTCGAGGCCTTATTTGTTACTGAAACATTTACTTCATGATTTTGTTTTTTGACAATCATATCATAGACTTTTACTGCGCCAAAAACGGTTGTCGGCATGCCAATCAATAAGCAGGCAGCAGCGATTAAAATACGATTCCTTTTACGCTTGGCCTGTGGTTGCCCACCTTTCATCTTAATTTCCTCCATAAATAATTTCTTTTTGTGCGTGTAGGTGTCTGAAAATTCATGTTGTTCATCCAGCTTATCAAAATCATCTAACGCGATTTTTTCAGCAAGGTCATACATTTCTTTGGAGTTCTTTGAATTCGTCATTTTGTATACCTCCTATCATATTTTGTACTCGTTTTCGAGCACGTTCAAATTGCTTGCGGACATTGACCTCAGTTATCCCCATTAGATTTGAAATTTCCTGATAAGTTAAGTTATAGAAGACTTTGTACTTAAAAACCTGTCTGTTAGACTCATTTAACACTTTTAGCAATGTATCAATTTGAGCCTCGGACATGAAACGCTGTTCCCACTCTTCAATATTTTCATCTGCTACTTCTGACGATTCTCTTTGATATTCTTCTAAGAACATTTCATGTCGTTTATTTTTCCTGTAGCTATCAATCGCTTTGTTTTTCGCAATTCTCAAAATGTAGCGTTTAAGCTCTTGAATGTTCAAGCTGTGGAGCTTTTCTAGATTCTGATGAAGAGTAATAAACGTCTCTTGAACTGCATCTTCAGCCTGCTGAATATTATTTAAAATAGAATAAGCTACATAATAAATTTTTTGTTCATACAACTCGTATAGCTCTTCCATCTTTTCATAATCTTTGTTTGTAACTTTCATGTAATCCCTCCTCTCACTCTATATAACGAATGGGCGGCTATACTTTGTGACACTGAAGACATAAATGTGGAAAATCGTTAGTAGATTGATATTCGTCATAGTAAAACCGATAGAAAAAAAGGGATAAAAAAGCTCAATTCTTATCTTTTTTCAAATAAGAATTGAGCTTTTCTTTATATCATTAAATTCTAATTTATTTACCAAATAAACGATTCCAAAGTGATTTCTTCTGTTCTGAAGCTGCTATTAGACGCTACCCCTATTAGCAAAGCAGGAAAATCTCAGTTTCCTCTTAATAAAAAGTGTTTTTTGCTATTCAAGATTACTTTAAATTTCTACAAAACTACAATATTTTTAGGATAAACAATAAAAAAGCACTCAATATGAGCATAGCCATCAAGTTAAGGCTACGTATGTATAATTTTCATCAAAAACAAGCAACACGTTTGATGATCTATAAATTAACAGAGCCTGAACATACGAAGCGATTAGAACGGCACAAAAAAGAAAAAAGACGAATGCCTAAATACGCAAGTGGGATTAACTTATTTATTACAAATATACAAGAAACAGATATGAAAGCCCATGAAATTTATCAGCTTTATTCTCTTCGTTGGCAAATTGAAATTTTGTTTAAAACATGGAAATCTATTTTTGGTATTCATGCGGTGAAAAGGATAAAACTCGAACGATTTCAGTGCCATTTATATGGGCAGTTGATTGCGTTATGTCTGATCGCAAGTATGACTTATAAAATGAGGAGATTAATCTGGGAGAAGAAACAAAAAGAAATTAGTGAATATAAAGCAACGTATATCACATATATTTATTTTTCAAGTATACACGATGTGCTGTTCACATCCTGTCGAGATATGATTCCCATTCTTGTCAGATTGTTCAAAGACCTGTCAAAAAAATGGTAGGAAGGCACATCGGTATACCAAATATTCACCATTTGATATTCTTGGCATCACTCAAGAATATACAAATTCACTTCAACACACCCCTTAAAAAAATAAATATGTTGAAGTCTTATTTGAGTATGTCCAAATATAAAAACTTGTATTTTTGTTAACTTGATGGCTATGGGTTTTACGTCGGTTTTTCAATTTGTATTTATATAACATTTTAATTTTTCGACATCTACATCCCTGCTATACAGAATAAAAATTGACCTACACTCGTTTGCTCTTTCTGCTTTTACTTCGCATGTGGCACAAAAGAGCCCTGACCGCTTCTATGCATGGCCAGATTCTCTCTCCCAC
Organism: Bacillus sp. NPDC094106; assembly: GCF_044764345.1. Lineage (NCBI taxonomy): Bacteria > Bacillati > Bacillota > Bacilli > Caryophanales > Bacillaceae > Bacillus > Bacillus sp. NPDC094106. The sequence goes on from NZ_JBIWHY010000027.1 coordinate 3,526, forward strand.
CTAAAAAGAGGGGTTTTATGTCTTTTTTTAATTGATGTATATATAGATAACAGATGCTTTTATTTTTTCAATGTTTTATGATGAATAGGGAGAAAAATACATATAAAGGGGAAATTAGTATGGATCCTGTCCAAGAAACATATACAATGGTGCGTTATCAAGCTGGCGTATTTTCCGAACAAGCTGATGAAATTGTTACAGAATCTCCTATAACGATTAAATTAAACGGTGAAGAATATGTCACAGTTGTATGCACTCCAAATTATATAGAAGATATGGTAATAGGTTTTTTAATTTCTGAAGGGATTATTTCTTCCTATAAGCATATCGATGAATTATGGATACAAAAAGAACAAGGAATCGTTCATATCAAAGCAGCACAAATCAATCCACTTTATCAAACGTTATATAACAAACGATACGTTACCTCCTGCTGCGGAAAAAGTAGACAAGGGTTTATTTTTGTCAATGATGCAGCGAAGGCAAAGAATTTACATGATATACATGTAACAATTACTCCTGAAGAATGCTTTCATTTAATGAATACGTTACAACAATCTTCCACTACATTTCGTCAAACAGGCGGCGTTCATAATACAGCTCTGTGTGATCGGAATACCATTCTTCTATCAAGAATGGATATTGGAAGGCATAACGCATTAGATAAAATATACGGACATTGTATACGTAACAACATATCTGTCAAAGGAAAAATTATCGCCTTTAGCGGTCGTATTTCATCTGAAATTTTACTAAAAGTTTCTAAAATTGGCTGTGAAATTGTGCTATCCAAATCCGCTCCAACAAAATTAGCATTACAACTTGCTCAAGATTTAGGCATTACGGTTGTTGGTTTTATTCGTAATCACTCTTGCAATATTTATACACATCCAGAACGGATTGAAGGGTATCAATCCGAAGAAGAATGACTCCTTTGCATAGGAGTCATTTTTAGTTATAAAAATGTAATATATTTAACTATTGAATAGTTAACGAAGTTAATATATAATTTCATTACATAAAGTGAAGCGCTAAAACAAATGAGGACACATATCCCTCGCATATATCTTTTTATTCTTTTACAAATTAAGAAAGAATAAGCACAGAATATGTTCGTGAATACACAGTAAGTATTCTATCAATATAACCATTAGACTCTTATGGATTGTAAACTTCTATATATACATCAATTAAAAAAATCGACATAAAACCCCTCTTTTTAGATGGGAGAGAGCATCTGGCCATGCATAGAAGCGGTCAGGGCCTTTTTTTGCCACATGCGAAGTAAAAACAGAAAGAGCAAACGAGTGTAGGTTTCTTTTTATTCTGCATAGCAGGAATTTAGATGTCGAAAAATTAAAATGGATTTATATACTTTAAGGAGTTTTTCCTATAGAGCAGGATAAACTGAGGAGGTTACCGATATGGAAATTCGTTTATTAACAACAGAGGATGCAAAAATTTATTTAAAGGTTTGTATGGAAGGCCTAATAAAGAATCCGGAAGCTTTTAGCTCCTCTTATGAAGATGTGCTAAAACAAGAAGATCCTGTTGCTGCAATGGTAAAACGTTTAGCTAATCCTAATAAGTATACAATCGGTGTCTTTACAGATAACGATTTAATTGGAATTGCCACTTTAGAAACGCAACCGCTCATTAAGCAAGAACATAAAGCAAAAATCGGCTCTGTATATGTCTCTCCAAAAGCTCGTGGTCTTGGGGCTGGGCGAGCTTTAATCAACGCCATAATTGAAAATGCTCATAAATTACATGTAGAACAACTCATGCTGGATGTTGTTGTTGGAAATGAAGCTGCGAAAAAATTATACGAATCACTTGGCTTTCAAACATATGGTTTTCAAGAACGTGCGTTAAAACATAACGGACAATATTGGGATGAAGAACATATGATTTTATTTTTAAATAACTAACCCTATATAGATTTCTTTAAAAGCATCTTTTTCATATAAAGGTGCTTTTTTTCTTACAACAATGTAATGTTCACGTCACCTTTATCGATCGTTCTCTCTCAGTTTCTTCGTTATACTACAAGTACGAAATGACAATAAGGAGATAACAGATGAAAAAAATGATGGAAGTATTCGAAGTAATAGTAAACGAAAAATATGTATATATTCATTTTGATTTTTGAGCATATAAGTCGCTGCTATGAGGAACAAAAAGTGACCGCTACTTATTTTCTCTCTTTGCCTTCACTTGGCATGGGGCATCTATGCATGGCCGGATTCTCTCTCCCACCTATATATATTCCAGTTTAATTTTCCGACATATAAATCA
>NZ_JBIWHY010000027.1:5921-49602 GCF_044764345.1 Bacillus sp. NPDC094106
CACGGCTATGAAAATAAAAAGAGAGCTCCACTTGTTTTATCCTTTTGGTTTCACACGGCATGGGGCTAAAAAATGATCTGACCGCTTCTATGCATGGCCGGATTCTCTCTCCCATATATATATTCCAGTTTGATTTTCCGACATATAAATCACGGCTATGAAAATAAAAAGAGAGCTCCACTTGTTTTATCCTTTTGGTTTCACACGGCATGGGGCTAAAAAATGATCTGACCGCTTCTATGCATGAGCGGATTCTCTCTCCCATCTAAAAGAAAGGCTTTATGTCAATTTTTCAATTTGTACTTACGTAGCAATGGAATTAAATTACTAGTTAAAGGAGAATGCGAGATGAAACAGAATAAACATTTTATCTTTCTAATTTGTGGTACAGTCATTGTAACATCTGGGTTAGCAATTCTTCCTTGGTTTATTGTTTAACACTTCTATCATTTTTTGATCCGTTATCCCTCCCTAACAAGAATTCTGTATGTACTCTTGTTAAGGAAAAATAAAAAAGCTAGTTGTTTCTCAAAAGAAACGACTAGCTTTTTTCATCTATTATAAAATCCCAAAAAATTTATTAGCACACTTCACAATGATTAGCATAGATACTGCAATACACATCACAATAGCATTACGCTCTTGCTTCTCTTTTTGTAAACGTTCTTCTTTTTTATTCACGTGTATAGTCCCCTTTATAACAAAAAAGTGTGAGATAGGAAACTTTTCTTATCCGATGCGAGGTGAATACGAAAATCCTCACTATCCCACATACACAATAGAATGGAATTGTCATTTTATAAATAAAATGACATGACGTTATGTCGCAACATAGGGTATTTTGTGTCGCTACATGTTCTATTATAAAAAAGAGTTTTGCAAAAGTAGTGCATTTTTTATGTCAATTGCTTTGGTAGAAAAAATACAATCACATAAACAGAGTTTTTTATCATTTTCATGTAAACTATACAAGGTAGAAGGTAGAATGAATTTTTTGGGGTGCACAAAAATATGATAAAAATTTTATTAGTAGATGATGAAGAACGCATGTTGCGATTATTAGATTTATTCCTAAGTCCACGTGGTTATTTCTGTATGAAAGCCACGTCTGGAGTTGAAGCTCTTGAACTAATTCAACAAAAAGATTTTGATATCATTTTGCTAGATGTCATGATGCCCAAGATGGATGGATGGGAGACATGTTACCAAATCCGTCAAATTTGTAATGTTCCCATTATAATGCTAACCGCCCGTAATCAAAATTACGATATGGTAAAAGGACTCACAATGGGCGCCGATGACTATATTACAAAGCCATTTGATGAACAAGTACTCTTTGCAAGAATTGAAGCAGTATTGCGACGGACAAAAAAAGATGGGTTTGTTAGCTTTAACGGCATTGAATGGGATAAAACAAAACATACTGTTACTGTTTACGATGAGAAAATTTCACTCACACCGATTGAGTTTTCATTATTAGGACTGTTTTTACAAAATACAAACCGCGCTTACAGTCGTGATGATTTAATCGAAAAGATATGGGGATATCAAACAGACATTGAATATCGTACTGTTGATTCACATATCCGAAATATTCGCGATAAATTACGAAAGAAAGGCTTTCCTGTCGAAGAATATTTAGAAACTGTCTACAAAGTAGGCTATAAATGGAAAAGTGAATAATTGCTTTGGTCAGTGGAAAAATGAAACCCCCCCACTGATTAAAGTTTCACTTTATATACAATAAAGGTACGGTGAAACAATGAACAAACTTTCACTCAAGATTGGTACATACTTTTTAATATTAGCTTTATGTATTGAAGCAATAGCTTTTATCTCTTGTCACAGAAGCCTTACTAATATGCGGATCGCTGAAGAAACAAACGCCCTTTTAGATAAAGGAAATCGTTATCGTAATGTTATTGAAAAATCTATGAAAAAAGGACATGCGCCGCGTGTTATTGAATATGTTGCTGAAATAGAATCTCACTCTAATTCAGATACAACATTAGTCATAACGGACACCAATGGGAAAATCTTGTCTGCTTCAGATCTTGTAACAGAAGATATGAAGAAACAACTTGCTTGCAAAATAAAATCTATTTCAAGAAACGGAACAACAACTGAGAAAGACTGGAAACAGTCTAAATTCATTTCAACTGCAAGTCCAATTATTATTAATGGACATGTTACTGGATATGTACATATGTTTTTAAATACATCCTTCTTAGAAAAAATGATTCTTCGTTTAACAAATCAATTTATTATTGTCGGGATCGTAACCCTTCTTTTAACTACAATTTCTGTCTTTATCTTTTCTCGCGTCATTACCGATCCACTAATTAAAATGAAACGGGCAACAGAAGGGATGTTAAAGTTAAATAAACCGATTAAATTAGGCATTAAACGCAACGATGAACTTGGTAGTTTAGCGACAACTATTGAAGAATTATCTAGCGAACTAACCTATATGAAAAAAGAACGAAATGAGTTTCTTGCTAGTGTTGCACATGAATTATTAACTCCGCTTACTTATATGAAAGGCTATGCGAAGGTTGCAAAAAGAGATTCTTTATCTAAAGAAGAGCGCGAAGAATATTTACAAATTATCGAGGATGAAACTGACAGCATAACAGAACTTGTGCAAGATTTATTTGACCTTGCTCAACTAGAACAGCATCAATTTGTTATTAAAAAGCAAAGAGTATCGATTCAACCATTTCTCGAAAAAATGATTGAAAAAACAAAAACAACACTTACAAAAAAAGAAATGCAAATTCAATTGCACTGTAAGGATAATCTGGAAGTTTATATGGATGAACGGCGAATGGAACAGGTAATGTTAAATCTATTACATAACGCTTATCAACACTCCCATGAACAATCCATGATTACAATAAGTGTGCTTAAAAAGGAGAATACTTTTACTATATGTGTACAAGATGAAGGAGAAGGTATTCCAAAAGAAGACATTCCTCATATTTTCGACCGCTTTTATCGAGTTGATAAATCTAGAACTAGAGCTACAGGTGGTAAAGGGATTGGATTAGCTGTTGCAAAAGAAATTGTAGAACTACATCATGGATCTATTCACGTAAAAAGTGAATTAGGAATTGGAACAGAATTTATAATTGAATTACCATTTGAATAGTATATACATTACATCATCAGTGGCCATATAAAACTGCTGGTACTATTATTTGAATAACTAATATCTGTTTACAAAAGGTCAGAAAAACTCATAAATCCTACTCATATAAGCTGACCTTTTGAAATTATTTATATTTCAATATAAAATATAAATACAACTGGAAACGATTTGGAGGATGATATAATTGGAAATCCATGTATTAACAAAGCAAGAGGCCGAAATTTACTTAGAACTTCGTGTAGAAGGATTAAAACAAAATCCGGAAGCTTTTAGTTCCTCTTATGAAGATATTATTAATAAAGAATGTCCAATTGAATATAAAGCACAAAAATTAGCACAAGATGAAAACTACACACTTGGTGCATTTAAAGATGATAAGCTAATTGGAGTTGCAACATTGGAAACGAAACCATATGTAAAACAAGAACATAAAGCGAAGATTGGTTCCGTATATGTATCTCCAAAAGCACGTGGACTTGGAGCAGGAAAATCTCTTATTAAAGAATGTATTGAACTCGCAAAAAAATTAGAAATAGAGCAAGTCATGCTTGATGTTGTTGTCGGAAATGATGGTGCAAAAAAGCTTTATGAATCATTGGGCTTTAAAACATTCGGTGTTCAAGAACGTTCGTTAAAATATAATGGGCAATATTGGGATGAAGAACACATGGTTTTATTCTTAGATGAAGAAAAATAATAAAAAAATCCTCGTATACTTGAGGGTTTTTTTTATGCTGTAAACCACGCATTATATACCAATTGAATAGCCTCTTTAATCTCTACCAATGTCAAAAGAGGTCGTACTAAACTTACAACCTCTTTTTATCATTTAACAGGAATTGTCCCGCCTTCTAGCAAATACAATTACACTAACAATGAAAAATAGGAGTGTGGCTAAATGAAAAAAATTGGCACTATGCTACTATTCACCTTTCTTATCAGTGGATGTACAGCAATACAACAAGATTCTAAAACTCAAAAAAAAGAAATCATTGAAGCCTCAAATCCTCAAACAAATGCACCTTCATTTTTCCATCTTAGCGTCTTAAAAGATGTGAATTGGGAAGAAAGTCCTTCATTTGTAGAAGGTAAAACTCCATTAAAAGGAATCGAAGGAAAAATAGCCATTGCAGATAGCTCGTTTACTTCGAACGAAAAAATGGAACATATGTGGTTTTTTCTCGATCCACAAATGCCAACCGGAAAATTCTCCATTATTGCTTTAAAACTAGGATCCACCACTCCAACTCCTGTAATCTTTTCAAATGAAAATTCCCAAAAAAATTGGACAGCACCAAATCAAATCCAACCTGATATAAAAGAAATGCCCCTGCTTATGTCACTGCCGTCTTCTGGGTTATGGGTATTAAATGTATATATAAATGAAAAATATTACGAGCAACTTGTTATTAACGTAGAGTAAAGTGACAAATCTTCATTTGTTCCTTACAGCAATGTAATTTCTACGTCACCTACTTCGATCGTTACATCCTTTTCTCTCCCTTATACTAAAAGTAAGAACTGAAACAAAAACTGAGGAGAGATGAGAAATGAAAAAAGTAATGGAAGTTGTAGTTGCAGTGTTAGAAGTTTTCGCAAATGGAAAGCAAGTTGCAATGGAGTTGAATCAATAATGCTACGAGAAATAATGATGATTCACATTATAAAAAAATAAACGGAGATACGATTTCCTTATTACTTTAATTTCTTATCTCCCCAAAAAAGAAGTGCCTTCTTTTGTAAGAAGGCACTTCTTTTTTATAATTCATAACTTGGCATTTTTGTAATTTGCGCTACCCCTGATTCAATTGCTGCTTTTGCTACTGCAGCTGCAACACTTGGGACAACTCGTTTATCTAGCGGATTCGGAATTACATAGTTTTCATTACGTTCTTCATCAGTAATGATGTTAGCGATTCCATACGCTGCCGCTAGCTTCATTTCTTCTGTGACATCTGTTGCACGTACATCTAATGCACCACGGAATATACCAGGGAATGCTAATACATTGTTCACTTGGTTTGGATAATCAGAACGTCCCGTTCCAACAACAGTTGCCCCAGCCTCTAGTGCCTCTTCTGGGAATATTTCTGGTACTGGATTCGCCATTGCAAATACAATCGGATTTTCATTCATTGTCTTCACATGTTCTTTTGTTAATACATTAGGAGCAGATACGCCGATAAAGATGTCTGCACCGGCAATCGCTTCTTTTAATGTTCCACGTACAAACTTACGATTTGTTACTTTCGCAATCTCGATTTGTGCAGGGTTCATCCATGACTCTCCTTCACAAACGATACCTTCTAAACTTACTAACGTCATATGCTCGGCGCCTGCTTTTAATAACAATTTACCAATTGCAATCCCTGCAGAACCGGCACCATTAATGACAATCTTCACTTCATCCATCTGTTTGTTTACTACTTTTAACGCGTTAATAACTGCCGCTAAAACAACAATTGCTGTTCCGTGCTGATCATCATGGAAAACTGGAATGTTTGTTTCTTCTTTTAAACGCTTTTCAATTTCAAAACAGCGCGGCGCTGCAATATCTTCTAAATTAATACCTGCAAATGTAGGTTCTAAATTTTTAACAATGGTTACGATTTCATCTACATCAGTCGTTCCAAGGCAAAGCGGAAATGCATCGACATTCGCAAACTTTTTAAATAAAATGCTTTTTCCTTCCATAACAGGCATAGCTGCTTTTGGTCCAATATCGCCTAATCCAAGTACTGCTGTTCCATCCGAAACAACTGCAACCATATTACCACGTGCTGTATAGTCATAAGCTGTTTCTTCATCTGCAGCGATCGCTTTACAAGACTCAGCCACTCCTGGTGTATATGTCAAACTTAAATCATCTGCTGAATTTACTTCTACTTTACTTGTAATTTCAATTTTTCCTACTAATTCTTTATGAAGTAATAACGAACGTTCCTTAATTTGGCTCTCTAACATAAAAATAATCTCCTCCTAATTTTACAAGCTAGCTACGTCTTTACATAGCTAGCTTGTCTGATGTTACCTTACGAAAACATTTTTAGTAAAATTGATGCAGTTACAACCATTGCTGCTCCGCCTAAACGCGTTGAAATTTGTGCAAACGGCATTAATTCCATACGATTTGAAGCTGATAAAATCGCAACGTCTCCTGTTCCGCCTAATCCGCTATGACATCCAGTTACAATTGCAGACTCGACCGGATACATTTTCATAATTTTCCCAACAATAAAACCAGTCGTGATCATTGTTATTACCACTGATGCGCACACCGCAACATATCCAACTGAAAGAACAGCTGCTACATCTTTTAACGGAATGTATAGTAATCCTAAACCAACCATTAATGGCCACGTTAAGCTTGTTGAAATAAATTTATATAAGTGATATGCACCTTGTTCCATTTTTGCTGGCATTAATTTGAAGTATTTCACAAGTGCTGCTGAGAAGATCATAATGATTGCACCTGGAATACCAATAAATTTAGAAGCAAGTCCACCGAAAATAAAGAACGTACATGCAATTAATAAACCTGCTCCCATTAATGAGAAGTCAATTGGTTTTTCTATATTTTGTTCTTTTAATAAATCATCTTGATTACCTGTTTTCACCAATACACCATTACCACTAAGCTCTGGTTTTTTCTCACCTAATCGCTTCATATATCCAGCGCCTACAATCGCAAACATATTTCCGATAACCGCTGCTGGAATAAGCTGAGATACAAATGTTGCTGATGATTGATGTAAAATCTCACTGTATGCTAAGGAAAGTGGTAAAATCCCTTCTCCAATACCACCACTTACAATTGGCACAATGATAAAGAAGAACGTTCGCTTCATTTCAAATCCGAATAATGACCCTACTAATAATCCAACTGCAATCGAAGCAAGTGTTCCTACAACTAACGGAATAAACATGCGAATAAAGCCTTGTACTAACACTTTACGGCTCATTCCTAACACACTTCCGATTACTAAACAAGAAATGTATAAATATAAAAAGTTCGATTTTTTCATTAACATATTTACAGCATTCATTGATGCTGGGTTCATCCAGTTAAAGAACACGAGAAATGACGGAATAAATAAGGAAAGAATCGCTGGTCCACCAACGTTCTTTAAAATTGGAATTCTCATTCCGATATCGCCTAAGAAAATACCCATAATCATAATAACTGCAAATCCGCCAATCATATCCGCTGGCAACTTATTATATACAGATGCTCCGTAAATAACCGCTGCTAGTACAACATATAACGGTAAAGGTATAACACCGATTTTAATATTCATTATTTTAGAAGCGAAAGATTCTTGCTTTGGTTCTGTTCCCTCTACAGATGACATCGCTTCCATGTTGTTTTGAATCCCCATATGGCACCCCCTATATTCTTATTTACAATATTAAAACGCTTCCAATAGGAAAAATAGTTTTTGTAAGTTTTGTAACTGGTTTTGTAATTAAAAAAAGTATAAGCGACTTATATAAGCCGCTTATACATACACATCTATTTTCTTATGGTCAATACACCTTAGTTTACTTACTGGTCTCCCTACATGTTGATAAACCATTTCATTTTCTAAAACTCCAATTTCAGTTAAAAACATTACATACTTTCGAATAGAAACCCTTGAAATTCCCACTAATTGCGCCATTTCATCTGTTGTAAAAGCTTGTCCATGAAGCAGTTCAATTTGGTTCCATATTAACTGCAACGTTTGCTTTGTTAATCCCTTTGGAAGTTCTTGATTTGTGTGAGGTTCTACTTTTTCTTTTTGTAAAATTAGTGTATCTAATTCTGATTGGCTAATCTTTTGTTGTTCTTTCATAAATTTAAATTTCTCTCGATATGCGGTTAATGCCTCTTTAAATCGTTCAAAGGTAAATGGTTTAATTAAATAGTCTACAACTCCATATTGCAATGCTTTTTTTATACTTCCCATATCATGTACAGCTGAAATCATCATAATATCAATTTCTTTTTCTTGATTCCGAACATACATTAACAACTCAAAGCCTGTATCTTCAGGCATAAAAATATCAAGTAATATGAATTCTACATGGGATTTCTCTAATATTTCTATCGCTTCATTTACAGAATGAGCCACATGAACAAGTTCAAATCCTCCTACTTGTTCTAAATAATGCTTATTTAGCATTGCTACCATCGGATCATCTTCCACAATCAAAACTTTAATCATCTTTGTATCTCATCCCTACTTTTATATGGTATTTCAATTGTTATTGTCGTTCCCTTTCCTAACAATGAATGAAAATAAATTTCCCCATCTATTCTTTTTATACTTTCATTTACAAGATATAAACCATAGCCCCGATTATCTCCTTTTGTGGAATATCCTTTCATGAATATGGTATTAAATTTATCTTTTTCTATTCCGGTTCCCATATCTTGTACTGTAATTATTAATCTATCTTCATAACGAATCGAAACCTGAACCTGCTTCTTTTCACAATTCATTACTGCATCTACTGCATTATCAATTAAATTTCCTACAATCGTAATAAGTTCATGAATGATACTTTCATCATTTGTCTCTGGCAAATAAGAATCTTCACTTACAATCAGCTGTATATTCTTTTCTCTCGCATAACTAAGTTTACCAAGCAAAAATCCAGCAAATACAGGATTTTTAATTTTCCTCATAATCCCACCGATTTCATATTGATGCTCTGATACCATACTACTCACATATTTCTGTAATTCTTCATACTGTTTCATATGTGTAAGTCCTAATACGACATGCATTTTATTCATAAACTCATGGGATTGCGCTCGCAATGCTTCTGCGTACAGCCGAATACCTGTTAATTCTTCTGCTAATTTTCTAATTTCTGTTTTGTCACGAAACGTCGCAATTGCACCAACTATCTCCCCTTTAACATATAAAGGAACTCGATTTGTAACAATTGTAATACCATAAATATTCTGTTCTTCATGTAATTGCGCTTCCCCCGTTTGTAAAACTTCTTTTATACGTGAGTTCGGCATATATAGCTCCACATCTTTACCAATAAAATTTTCTTCAAGGCCGCTTTTCTTAAATAACCGTTTTGCTTCATTATTGATTAAAGTAACCCTCGCCTCTTTATCTACGGCAATAATTCCTTCTTTTACAGATTGTAACATCGTATCTCTTTCTTCTAAAATTTTTACAATTTCATGTGGCTCAAGACCAAATAAAATGTTCTTAATATGTCTAGCTAATAATATTGCTCCTATAATCCCAACTAATATTCCTACACCAACGCCAATATAAATAATATGTCTACTTTCCTTGACTCTTTCTTGTACATTATCAGCTGAAATTCCAACAGCAACTGCACCAATTTGCTCTCCCGCTTCAGAAAAAATGGGCACAAATACTCGCATTGAAGCCCCTAAAGTTCCTTTAGCCAAAGACACATGTTCTTTTCCCTTTAAAGCGATCCCTTCATCTCCTCCAACAAAATGCTGACCTATTTTGTTGGGATCTGGATGTGACTTTCGAATTCCATTCATATCCATAACCACAATGAACTGAACACCTGTATTCTTTAATAGCCTGTTCGTATACGTTTGAATTTCAGCTACATTTTCTCTGCCCGTTAAACCTTCGATTACAATTGGTGAATTTGCTACAATATGTGCAATCGTTTTTGCTTTTTCGGCTTGGCTTTCTTCTGTCGTACGCTCAACGTTATGACTAATTAAAACATCTGTTACAAGTAAAGAAAGTATAACGACAGTACACACTAAAAATGTAATCGTTTTCCATAAACTTACTAGCCTTTTTCTATTTCTCATCCCATCAGCGACTCCCCTATTTCTTTTACACTACTTGAATTATTTCACTTAATTTTTTTATACATATAATACTTCTTTAAATATATAAATCCATTTTAATTTTTCGACATCTAAATCCCTGCTATGCAGAATAAAAAGTAACCTACACTCGTTTGCTCTTTCTGTTTTTACTTCGCATGTGGCAGAAAAAGGCCTTGACCGCTTCTATGCATGAATAGATGCTCTCTCCCACCTAAAAAGAGGGGTTTTATGTGTTTTTTTAATTGATGTATATATATCATTTCGCAAGAGACACTTGTCCATGTAATGAACTACCTCCATAGGCCTTACTATATAAATCCATTTTAATTTTTCGACATCTAAATCCCTGCTATGCAGAATAAAAAGTAACCTACACTCGTTTGCTCTTTCTGTTTTACTTCGCATGTGGCAGAAAAAGGCTTTGACCGCTTCCATGCATGAATAGATGCTCTCTCCCACCTAAAAAGAGGGGTTTTATGTGTTTTTTAATTGATGTATACATAGAAAAATAAGTAAGATGATAAAATCCTCATCTTACTTATTTCTTACCATTATACTTTAAATCTACTAATCATTTCTTGTAATTCCTCTGCCATCTCTGCTAAGTTTTGAGCAGAAGAACTAATTTCTTCCATTGAATTAATTTGTTCTTCTGCTGAGGCTGCGACACTTTGCATACTTGCTGTATTTTCTTCTGCTGCTGCCGCAATTTCATCAATGGCATTTGTCACTTCATTTGCATCTCCCGCCATAAGTTTTGTCGTCTCTACCATTTGATCAACTTGCGAAACAATATGATTAGTAGAATCCAAAATTTCTGTAAAGCTTATTTTTGTTTTGTTTACAACTTCTAGACCACACTGAACTTCTTCGCTAACATGATCCATTGATTGTACAGTATGCTCAATATCCATCTTAATTTCTTTAATTAAATTTGCAATTTCACCTGATGACTCTTCCGATTTCTCTGCTAGCTTTCTAACCTCGTCTGCCACAATTGCAAATCCGCGTCCTTGTTCACCTGCTCTCGCTGCTTCAATCGCTGCATTTAAAGCGAGTAAATTCGTTTGCTGCGCAATAGATTGAATCACTTCCGAAATGGCACCAATTTGTTTTGATCTCTCATCAAGCCCTTTAATAATACTATCTGATTGGGAAACAGATTGAGAAATAGACTGCATTTGCTTCGCTGTTTGCTCTACTAGTCCTTCACCTTCATCTGCCTTTTGTCTTGTATGTGATGAAGAAACCGAAATAGATTCTGCACTTCCTGTCACATTTTGAATTGCTGTATTTACTTGTTGTAACGTAGCTGCGCCTTCCTCAACACCCCGACTTTGTGATTCAGCTACACTTGATACTTGTTCCATCGCAAGTGTAATTTGGTCAGTTGCATCATTTGCTTGTTGTACATTTGCTGTTAACTCCTCCGCTGAGGCTGCAACATGTTCTGCAGAAAAGCTAATTTGCGAAATAACACTACGTAGAGACGTAGACATTTCATTGAATGAATCCCCTAATTTTCCTATCTCATCCTTTGAATGAACAGTAATTTCTTCTGTTAAATCTCCTCCGCTAATTTTATGTGCAGAGTCTACAATTTTGCGTAGTGGTCTTGTAATAGATTGTGTAAGGAAATAAACTAAAACACTACCAAGTACAATAGAAATTACAATAACAATTAACGTTTTATAAAAGACTGGATTAGCTGCTTGAATCACTTCATCTTCAAACATAACACCAACTATTTTCCAGCCTGTTTTCTCATTTGTTGTAAAGACTAATTTCTTTTCATCACCTTTTTCGGTATAAGACACAGTACCTTCATTTTTTTCATAAATTGGTGTCACCCAAGGATCCGTAACCTTTGATCCACCTTTTCTAGATGGATGACTAACAATTTGTTTGTTTTGATCTAAGATAACAGCATAACCCTTCTTACCAATATCAATCATTTTTGAAATCTTTAATATGTTATCCAGATTTAAGTTAATCCCTATAACACCTTTACCATCTTTCGTCTGCTTTGCGATCGTTACCACCATATTTTTTGTGGAGGTTGACTGATATGGAGCAGTAACAATTACCTTATCTTTATTTTCACTTGCCTCTTTATACCATGATCTTTCTGTTGGATTATATCCTTCTGGCATTTGAATAAATGGTTCTCTTATAAATTTCCCTGTTTGCGTTCCAATATAAATGCCCTCTACTTCTGGATGAAGCTTTATATATTGTGTTAATTTCGTTCTTACTATGTCTTCTTGTCCATTTGGATATGTATCCTCTGTTAAAATATCGGCAAAATATTCCGCATCAACAAATTTCGCTTCTATATTTTGAGTAATAACACCATTTAAAACTGAAATATTTTCCTTGGCTTTCCCCGTAATTTGCTGCTCAAAATTCGTTTTTGCAGTCTGATAAGAAACACCACCAATAATAAGCCCAGGTACAGTTAAAAGAATGAGAAAGGAAAAGATTAATTTCTTTTTAATACTAGTTCCTCTAAATTGCTTAAATATATTTTGCATAATAGGCCCCCCTTTATTTAAATATAAAGCGTCTGTGTAATTTTATATAATCATAATTAATAAAACAATATATAATGATGATTTGTAAAAAAATTTTATCAATTACATATTTTAAAATACTTATTTATTCTTACAGTCTCACTGCTCTGTCATCTATTTTAACAATTGCTTTTTTCACGCGTTCTCATAAAAAATAATGAAATATGTAATGGAAGCATTCATAAATGAAACACAAAAATAAGAGGAATTCAGTATACTACATATGCTGAATTCCTCTTATTTCTTATTCTGAAAATGTAATATTGTCATCACTTTCTCTTCCTAAAAATACTTTTTACAAACCTTTCTTTATGATCCGTATATTCTCTTATCCCAGTCGAACATATCTTTACATAATCTAGTTTTAAATTCGTATATTCTTCTCTCGTTTCTTCATGTTCATTTAAATAGTCTCGAAAAAAAATTAAGTTATTCCAAAGATCTTTTTTATACTCAACTAAATGAATATAATGTGTTCGTTTCTCAAAAGAACCATCTGTAAATTTTGCAAAAACAATTTCACCAGGTCGTTTCACTTTTAATCGTAAAAAACCGATTTTTTTAAGCCCCTTTATAATGGATTCCTCCACTGAATTCAAGTCATTCACCGCGACTAATATGTCCACAATAGGCTTAGCTAAAATTCCTTCAATAGCTGTACTACCTATATGCTCAATACGATTCTCTTCTATATGGGTATTTTTTTGTATATCATTTTTCACCTTAGTAAATTCTTTCTGCCATTCATCCGTATAATGAACAAATTTAATTTCATCTCCCTTTAATCCTAGTTCCATGTCTCTTCTCCTTTAACATAGTATAAGACGGTAGAACTTCTCTCCGATTCACTCCATTTCCTGCCCAGTTCCTTTAGAATTTTTCATATAGCTAATTGCTTGACTCCCCATTTGTACCCATGCCTGTTCAAAATTTTCTCTTGGTACGCTGACATTCGGCGTATCACTAAGCGGATCGTGGATATATACCGATTCCTTATCATAACCAATAAGAAGAACGCAATGTTCATTGTACGTAATCGAAACATTGCCTTCATCTGTTTCCCATGTATCAAATTCATCTTCGCCTAATGGAGCATACGTTGCATTTGTAATCATAACAACTGGTTCGCCCTCTTTTACAACTTTATAAATTTCATTTATATCTTTACCTGTTAAATCAACAGCTCGATTTGGTAAGTATTTATTTGCTAACTGAAAAAGTGGCTTATGATACACTCCATATCCTGATTCAGAAAAGGTATAAATATCCCCTACAAATCCTTCATTTGGATTACCACGTATACCGTTATTTGAGAAGGGAACTTTCTCTATCTCATCAGCCAGCGTCATCTTATCTACAGAAACACCTGCGTACTGTAACATCATAGCTAAACTAGTTACTTCGCATCCCCGATCTAACTCTGGTAACTGCTGGATAAAAGGTACATTTTGCAGTAATACTTTTTCTTCATCTGTATTCACAAATCCCTTTTTCTGTTGAGAATGTTTAGTCGGAATGACGAGTTGGTCCTTACCGCTTTTCTTTTGAATAAATTGATTTGAGACAATGCTCTTTACTTTCTCTACATGTTTAGTAATGGGAATTATATCGCTCTTTTTCATATATACGCTACAAATAACCATTCCTAATACAACCACACATATATACATCTTCCAATTCCGTATCATTCTTCTATCTTCACGTCCTTTTTCATTCGTTAAATACGAATACAATGCATCCGCATCTGTTTGGACCATGGGTAAAAAGGTAAGTTCTTTTCCGTTAGTTATTGAATATTTATATTTGTTCCATCTATTCCAAGCCCATCTGCCATTTGGATGACTTTTTGCTCATTTATTTCTCTTAGCACTTGTTAACTATCTTTACCATATAAATCAATATAAAACTTTTTTCTCCTTTAGCCACTTTTTCCTTACAACATTCATTCTAAAAAACGTTCCTTAACTTTCTCTTAAAAAAAGACGACCTTGTAAAAAAACAAGGCCGTCCGTCATTTCTCTTATACTCTTTGTTTTTTTGGAAAAACAATTTCAAAACAAGTACCTTCTCCAAGTTTACTTTTTACGGTTATTTTTCCATAATGCTTTTCCACAATCCAACTAGCGATCGAAAGTCCTAAACCTGCTCCCTCTGATTTCGTTCTGGCTTTATCCCCCTGATAAAAGCGGTCAAACAATCTCGAAATATCTTCTTCCTGAATCCCTATTCCATCATCTTTTACTTGCATGATAATTGATGTACCTGTTTGTATACAGCTTATTTGGATCTTTCCCCCCTCATTCGTATATTTCATCGCATTATCTAGTAAAATTACAATCAATTGATGAATTCTTTCCCTATCCCCAATAAATGATACTTTAGATTCCACTTTCAATATTATCTCTTTTTCTTGGTATGCAGCAATTTCCTTATACGGATCTACTACCTCCTGTAATAACTCATCTAGCGCAAAATTCTTTTTATCCATTTCGATTTGATTCGAATCTGAACGCGCTAATAACAATAAATTGGCAACGAGCTTTGATAACCTTCTGCACTCTTTCGAAATAGTAGATATATCAACTGCTTTTTCTTCTATTGTCGCAGAAGGTGATTGAAACAATACGTCTGTTTTCGATTGAATAACTGCTAGCGGTGTTCGTAATTCATGTGATGCATCAGAAACAAACTGTTGTTGTTTCTCCCAAGAATTTCGAATAGGTATAAGGGCCTTTCCGGCTAGGAAGAATCCAAGTCCAATTGCACATAAACTACCTATACCACATCCAATTATAAGAATGAGCAATAATGTATGTAACATATCTCTTTCCGCAGTTGCATCGCGCACAAATTGGACAATTTCAGTATCACGTTGAAACGCAAACACTCGAAAACTTCGCCCTTCTATTTGAACATCTTGAAACTCTTCCAGTCTTCCCGGAAAAAACTCTGAAATATTTTCTTGAAAAATAGGGTCAAACTTGAATCCCTTCTCGTCTATTACAACTTGTTTTCCACGCCATACTAATTTCGTAATCCGTGGATCTCCAATATGAATTTTAGCAACTTCTTTTGGTGGAAACCTAGAATCTTTCTCCTCTTTTGCTTTAGCAATTTCTATAGAAGTATCTACTCCGCTATAAATCCGATTGTACGTGTATGCATAGATAACACTCCCTAACACCCCAATCAGTATGATGAACACCAATGAATTTAAAATGGTAAGACGAATACGTGTTTTTTGAAACATACTTTCTCTCTTCATTGCTCTTTTAATATATATCCAATACCGCGAACGGTTTGAATATCTTTCTGATAACCGAATGGCTCTAATTTTTTGCGAAGATGATGAACATACACTTCAACAATCGCTACGGTTGTATCCGAATCAAATCCCCACACACGATCAAAAATTTGTTCACGCATTAAGATTTTCCCTCTATTATGAATGAGATATTCTAAAAGCTCATATTGCTTTAACGTTAATTTTATTGCTTCTCCATCTACTTGAATGTCCTTTTCTTTTCCAAACAGCTCAATTCCGCGATACTTGATGGTCTGCTTTGTTGTTAAACTACCGCTTCTACGTAATAGAGCGCGAATTCTCGCTTTCAGTTCAGGAGCTTGAAATGGCTTAACTAAATAATCATCTCCGCCAAAATCTAATCCTTTTACTCGATCCTCCAAAGAATCTTTAGCTGTTAAAAATAAGACAGGAGTCTCAATCTTTTCATCACGTATTCTTTGAATGACTTCAAAACCATCCATCCCTGGCATCATTACGTCAAGAAGAATTGTATCGTAAATATTTTGCAGTGCCAAATACAATCCATCTTCTCCATTTACCGCTGTATCCACTTCAAATTCATCACGTAAAATTTGTGTAATTGATTCCAATAAAGGTGCATTATCTTCTACAACTAATAAGCGCATGCCACTTTCTCACCTTTCATCTATATAAATCCATTTTAATCTTTCAACATCTAAATCCCTGCTATGCAGAATAAACAGTAACCTACACTCGTTTACTCTTTCTGTTTTTATTTCGCATGTGGCAGAAAAGGCACTGACCGCTTCTATGCATGGCTAGTGCTCTCTCCCACCTAAAAAGAGGGGGATGTCGGTTTTTCAATTGATGTATACATAAAAATATTTTCTATTCATCTATAAAGTGAAACTTTAATCAGCGGGGGTTTTCTTCATCCCCCACTGATTATTAGTTGAACCAATCGGGCTTTTACGGGCAGTTTATCTCCCATCTAACTTCTTTGCTTTCCCCGAATTTCGAGGTGGGAGTATTACTGCCCGTTAATGCGGGATAAATAATCCCTATTCCTATTTTCATAATAACAAAAGAAAGCAGACTCAACATACCTATTCCTATTTTCAAACCGTTGCCCGTCTTGTATACGAACAATTCGACTTACTTTGGTATCTCTAAATCATGCGTACTTAAAGTCATTGTATACCCTTACCTATGTAGACTTCTCATAGCATGAATAAATTCCTCACTCATTTCACTATCTATATAAATCCATTTTCATTTTTCAACATCTAAATCCCTGCTATGCAGAATAAACAGTAACCTCCACTCGTTTGCTCTTTCTGTTTTTACTTCGTATGTAGCAGAACGCTTCTATGCATGGCTAGATGCTCTCTCCCACCTAAAAAGAGGGGGGTTATGTCGTTTTTTTAATTGATGTATATATAACGTTCTATATAGGCTTTATTATGAACTCTATTTCTTAATTTTCCCTTAGCAAAAAATATTTTCAAATAGAAATTACATACCTTACAACACTGTAAGTCTCCCGTCACCTAATTCGATGTTTGTCTTCCTAAGCTTTGACTATACTTAAAGTAAGAAATAAAACAAGGAACAAGGAGAGATGAAAAATGAAAAAAGTAATGGAAGTTGTAGTAGCTGTGGTAGCAGCTTTAGTAAATGGTAAGCAAGTTGCAATGGAGTTAAATCAATAATGAATCGTAGTAATGATTTCACAAATTATATAAACACATAAAAGAGATAAGGTTTGATCTTGGTTTTAATCCCTTATCTCTTTTTTATATTATTCTTTCACTGCATATACATTTTGACTTGGTAATTCTAAACAGTTCAACTGGCCACCATATACTGCTCCGCCATCAATTCCTATAATTCGGTTATTCCCAAAATACACATTACAATTATTATCACCATGAAGTGTTTTTGTTTCCGTATGTCCAAATACAACAATCTTTTCACCATCATAACCACTATGGAACTCGTTCCGAATCCACATTAATGTGTATGGTTCAGAATCAGCAACTTTTTTCGTTGGTTCAACACCTGCGTGTACAAATATATACTCTTCTGTTTCAATGAAATGATCTAGCTCTTGGATAAAATTCAAATGTTCTTCTAATATATCAGACTTCAAAATTGGTTTTTCAAAAGCTCCTTCAATGACAGCAATCTCACTCTCTAAAAAACCATAACTATATAACGTCTGATCTCCACCATTTCTCTTTACCCAATGATTCCATGATTTTTCTTCATTAGTTGTTAATGCTTTAATCATCATATCTTCGTGATTTCCTTTTAAAACAAAAGCTCCTTCTTTCTTTAATTGCTTTACTTTTTCTATTACAGCCTTTGCATTTGGACCACGATCAACATAATCCCCTAGTAAAATTAACTGATCCTCTTTCGCGTTATATTTTGCTTCTACTAACAGCTTTTCAAATTTCTCTATTTCCCCATGAATATCACTTATTACAAGAATTCTTTTCATCTATGCCCCTTCTTTCCAAAACCAGTTCTTCCACATTATACCTTAAAATATCTAATTTTTCAGATTACAATAACTAAATGAATTTCAAAAATAGATTTCTCCCTTACAACTTAACTGTTTTTTCTTACAATACTGTAAGTCTCCAGTCACCCAATTCGATGTTTGTCTTCCTAAGCTTTGACTATACTTAAAGTAAGAAATAAAACAAGAAACAAGGAGAGATGAGAAATGAAAAGGGATTTATATAGTTTCAAATGCCCTTATATATATTTTAGATGTAATTATATAAAAAGAGATGAGTTCGCATACTTTCTTTGCTCCCTCACCTCTTTTTATAACAGCTTATATTACAGTGTAGGCTGTTTTATTTCATTTGCTCCAGCTAATTTCAACATATTAACAATTTCTTTAAACCCTCGTTTTTCTGCATGCTGTAAAGGAGCGATTCCTTCACGATTAGCCATGTTTACATCTGCTCCATGGTCAATCAGTAACTGAACGATTTGTTTGTGATTCTCACTACCATTTCCTAAAACAATTGTTTCCAACAATGCTGTTCCACCATGATCATTCTTATAATTCACATCAATTTGTGTACGATTTAATAGCTCTTTTACAACTTCGACATGTCCTCTTTCAGCTGCTGCAATAAGCGCTGTGTTACCAGAATGATTTATTTCCTTTATATTCGTCCCTGCATCAATTGTTAACTTCACAATGTCAATATATCCTTCTTTACTTGCATACAGAAACGGATTATTTTGTTTTTTATCTTGTAACTCAATATCAGCCCCTGCATCAATCAATGCTTTTACTGTGTCAACATGATTGTGGTATGTCGCTGCCATTATCGGTGTTTCGCCTTGATCGCCTACTACATTTATATTTGCTCCATCTTTTATCAACTTCATAGCTGTTTCTGTATCACCAAGTGTTGCGGAAAGCAATAATTGCTTATCCATTAAGTCCATACCCGTCGCGTCTTTTTCTTCTTTTTCCTTCTGCTTCTTCTCGTGATTTTTTTCATTTTTCACTTGAACTGGTTTCGTTTCAGTTTCTTCTTGCTTATCACAAGCTACTGTCATAATTAAAAGTCCTAATAACATAAATAATAAAATTTTTTGTTTCCTCACAACTACAGCTCCTATGAAAGATAATGTTTTTTTAACCATTCCTTCATCACATGTAATAACTCTTCTTCAATAGATTTATCCATAAGCCTCCTATATTCCTTCCTTAATCGAATCATTGTATGCTTATGTTCATAATGTTTCATGTTCGGAATGATATGCCACCCTGCTTCACCACTAACGTATAAAGCAATTCGTTTAGCATGTTCAGGCGACACTTGTATATCCTTGTCTCCCGTTATTGCTAAAACATGGCATGACACTTTCTCTAAATATGTAACTACATTATATTGTAACTGTTCTCTTAACCATTTTGCATTCAATTTTGTACCTTTTATCCTTATAACGTCTTCTGTTGAGTACTGCCTCTTATCCATAAGTGTTTCATTTTCGCTTTCTCATATGCTATGAAATCCTAATCCTTTTAGATAACCAGTCTATAAAGTATATGTATCCATTTTGATTTTCCAGCATATAAGTCACTGCTATGAAGAACAAAAAATGATCTGCACTCGTTTACTCTTTCTGTTTTCACTTGGCACGGGGCAGAAAAAGGTCCTGACCGTTTCTATGCATGGCCAGATGCTCTCTCCCACCTAAAAAGAGGGGGTTTATGTCGTTTTTTTAATTGCTATATATAAGTTTACCTGTAAACGCCCCGTATTTCCATCCCGATTAATTTTTTCAAGTACTACCGATTAATCCAATAGCTGAATATGCTTCTAAAGGGCTTCTGTAATTCTTTAGCCAATCTCCTAAATTGTTCATCTCTCATATGTACAGTGAAACTTTGAGCAGCAAAAGCTTTCTTCATATATCCCCTGGTTCCTAATATATCCCATGTCTATATTATCAAAAATAAGAACAAGTATATAATACAAACAGCTGTTGCATCATGTCCAACAGCTGTTTGTATTATATACAGAACTATTACTTACGGTGAAGTTTCAACAATTGTAATATCAAACTTTCCGTGTTCCCATCATTCCTTATCTCTTTTGTAACCTTGCCTTCATTCATAAAAAGCACCACATCTCCAACCTCTGCGGCTACGTCCATCATATGTGTTGAGAAAACAATGATTGTACCGCTTCTCTTTATGCCTTTTAATAACGTAACAAATTCACTGACCCAGTAAGGATCTAAACCATTTGTCGGTTCATCTAATATCAATAATTTAGGCTTAGCGAGCCAAGCTTGTCCAAATAGTAACCTTTGTCTCATACCTTTTGATAATCTGTGTAAGCATTCGTTTTTCTTTTCTTCTAATCCAAGTAATGTAATTACTTCCTGCACTCTCTCTTTTCCTATCTTTCGAAAAGCTGCATAGAATGCTAGAAATTCGTGTACAGTCATGGATTGCTGTGCATGAAAATCATCTGGCATATAGCCAATTTCAGCTACATATCGCTTCCGATCCTTATGTAATTCTATTCCCTGTAATTTTACTATTCCAGATGTGGGTGAAGAAATTCCAGCTAGTATATCAAGAAACGTACTTTTCCCAGCTCCATTTCCACCACATAATACAATACACTCTCCACCTTTCCCTTGCAATGTAGTAGGAAATAATGCTGTCTTCTTTTTATACTGTTTACAAATCCCCTCAATTTGCAATATCGTCATTCGTTTCTTCTCCTTTCTAATCGCCAGACTGCTATTAATAAGAAGAACGCTGTATAAATTACAATGTATACGAAAAGAACTATTACTACCGTCCCGCTCTGCATAAATGTCACAAGCTGATCATATGGCTGACCAAATACGGCTCCCCCTCCTAATTGAATAACAAATATAATTCGCAATAGTTCAGCAGGATTACAAAACAAAAAAATTTTTATAAGCGGGGCTATCATCGTATATGGAACAAGGTTAAGAATACTTATTATCGCTGTAGGCCACATCATAATAAGTAAAAACCAAACTGCAATTGAAATTGCTAATGCTTGCCATCTTGTCGAAGAAAATCCACCAATTGCTATACCTAAAACTAAAAAAAGGAATATGAGAATAACAGAAAATAAATAAATTGCTAGTATCCAGCTACTTTCAAACCTACTTCCACTTAATAATCCAATCATTACACTACTTCCAAAGCTAAGTGTAAAAATAATAATTTGTCCTATAAATTGACCCGCGATTTTTCCTATTACATATGAAGATGTCGCTAAAGGATACGTACATAGCAACCTCCATTTTCCATTTTCAAGCTCATTTGCAATCGAAAATGAGCCTGTAATTAACATAAATAACGGTATAATATATAAGACTAGATTTAAAATTGTTCCCGTTGTGTTTGTATATCCCGCTAAAGATGGTACATTTCGTTCCATTAAAAATAATAAAGAGAGTACCACAACCCAAAGCACTAAAAACGTGTACGCAGACTTTTCCCTTACTGTACTACGCCACTCTGAATAAAATATATTCCACATATCATCACCCTTTTTATAGAAAAAGACAACCGCCTAAGGTTGTCTTTTATCCAGCTATTTTGGGGCTATATGGCCCCATTTTATTTCATATTAATGGGAGTGACCCGTGCTATTCTCTTTCCCATGCTCTTTCTTCATTTCCCCCATCATTTCTTTATTCATTTCCCATTTATGATCCGCTAACTCTTTATATGAAATTACTTTTCCAGCATGTTTAGATACAAAGCTTTCAGCGTCTTTTTTCTCTTTAAAAGAAATTACATTGTAAGCCATTGGTGTTTTAATTGTTTTATCATACACATAAGTCGCTTTATCTAATGAAATCCAATCCTTTGTATTATAATCTCGGACAAATTTTTCCTGTGTTTTTTCATTTTTATGCTTATCCATCCATTTATACATACAGCCAATGTCATCAAATTTTAACGCTTTTCCATTTTCTAAAATAACTTCCGTAGCAAATTGATTGTCCATTACTGCCATATTACAATTATCACACTTATCATTTTTTCCATCGACTGCAACTGCCTCTACACTCTTCTTTCCACACCCTACTACCGCAAATGCTAAACATATACACATAGCTAATACAATATGTTTTAATCTCATCAATAATTCCTCCCTAAAATAAACAATATACTCCCTATTAGCAACATACTTAAACTAATTATCCAAGCTCCAAATTGAGATGTTGTGTCCCTTTCTATCTTACAAAACTGCATCTTCATACTTGGCTTGTAATCAATCAACATTGACTCATCTGGAATTTTTATTAAATTTTGTAAAACGAGCATCCCTGGTGCATGAAAAAATATCTGGTATTCCGGAATATCTTGCGTTAAAACAAGAAAGAACGAATCGGCTTTATACGGTAATGCACTAATACCTGTATGATTTACATCGACTTTCAAAGAAGCATCCCAATAATTACGATGAATGATATTATTCGTACTTTTCGTAGCTTGCGATCCATTAATATTAGCTAAAAAGGCATTTTCAGCTATTTCATTCTCATTCGCATCTTTAAATTGCAAGCCAATAAAGTTATTTGTAACTTCATTTTTTATAATCTGATTGTCTTTCGCCTTTTCGACATAAATTCCCACTCTATTGTTAGCAACTTGATTCTGCATAACTTCTGCTTCTACCGAATCATACAAGAGTAACCCTTGTGCATGAACATTCTTTCTGTTATTTATAAATTGATTTTCCTTTACAGTCGTTCTTTTTGTGCCCATAATCATTGCACCAGTTATATTATTTTGTGATAGATTATTGTTCACACTCGTACCATCAGAATACATAAGATGAATACCGTAACGAGATTGCTCAATGGAATTTCTCAATATTTGATTATTATCACTTTGTTCTAAATAAATTCCATCTCGTACATGTTTTATTTGAACATTTTCAATTTGATTCTGGTGAGATTGCCATAAATCAATTCCATTAGCATTTTCTTTCCCTAGAATACTGCTATTCTGTACTTTCGTATTCCAGGCGTCTTCCATTTTAATTCCGATTTGCTGTGTACGAATTTCTAAATCAGTTAAATGATGTCCAGTTCCTGAGACAGATACAGCAGCTGTTCCTTCTTTATTCTTACACTGCTCTATTTTTATGCGTTTAACGGTAACATTTTCTCCACTTATTGTAATAATAGGTTTATTACCGCAAAAACGAATCTCCGTATTTCTTTCTCCTTCTAATATAATAGGCTTCGATATTTCAATCGCTTCATTATAAACGCCATCTTTTAGTTTCACAGTTCCATATGCAGGAGCAGCATCAATTTGTGATTGTATTGTCGTCTCAGCATGACTACTAAATGGGATACAGAGTAATACAAAAAATAAGAGAAAAGAAAATTGAATTATTTTCATATGTAATTCCCTTCTCTAATCAAGTTCTATTAACTTTCTCAATTAAGAGGATATCAAACGTTTGTGTGGAATTTGTGAAAAAACAATGTGTTTTTTGTAATAAATGGAATTGTTGCTAATAAAAAAAGATGTGTAGCAATTTCTACACACCTTCTATTATTCACAACCAGTAATCAACAAATCATCTTCTAGCTTAAGTAACAATGTATCCATATCGATTTCCTGACCAACCTCTATATTTACAGATCTTATATGACCACTAATTCCCACCGCTACTTTCTCCAGTGTTCCGTCATTTTTTCGAATCGTCATTAACTTTTCCCATTCATATACGTAAGCTGATTCATCAACGAAAATTTCTTCTACTCTTCCTTGATATGAACTATAAATCTCTTCAATCCTTGCTTTCATTCAAAATCTACTCCCTACTGCACGCTTCTCTATTTTCTCATCTATTCTATCACCCTTGTAATGAATCAGTTATATTTTTAAAAATTCGAATTTCACAAGCCAAATTAACATCTTTGTTTCAATTGTACTCTATAAATCCATTTTCATTTTTCGACATCTAAATCCCTGCTATGAAGAATAAAAAGTAACCTACACTCGTGCTACTCATACTGATAGTATTTCACAAATGAAATCATGGCGTGAAGTGTTTACTGTATACCGCGATAATTATGGTTGGAAAAATGATTCCCGTTGCCGGCATGATTTTTGGTGCTTATTTAAACCGAAAAACAATTGAAGAGATTGCAGAGGTCGGTAAAATGCTATATAAGAAAAGAAGGGTGTTAGACAGACTAGAAAAAACAAAACATCTATCTAATAATAAGTAAAACGGAGTAGAGAACCTACTCCGTTTTATATATATCCACTTTAATTTTTCTACATCTAAATCCCTGCTATGCAGAATACAAAGTAACTTACACTCGTTTGCTCTTTCTGTTGTTACCTCGCATGTGGCAGAAAAAGGCTCTGACCGCTTCTATGCATGGCCAGATGCTCTCTCCTACCTAAAAAGAGGGGTTTTTGATGTATATATAGAATAGAAAAATCTTTTTACACTTTAAATTTCCCAATCATTCCTTGTAACTCTTCAGCCATTTGCGATAAATGAACT
Source organism: Bacillus sp. NPDC094106 (assembly GCF_044764345.1). NCBI lineage: Bacteria > Bacillati > Bacillota > Bacilli > Caryophanales > Bacillaceae > Bacillus > Bacillus sp. NPDC094106. Next base: position 30,823 of record NZ_JBIWHY010000027.1, read on the forward strand.
GCCGCTGAATTAATTTCTTCCACGGAAGCCAATTGTTCTTCAGAAGAACCAACAATATTTTGTACACTTGCCGCATTTTCTTCGACTGTTGCTGCAATTTCATTAATAGATGCACTTACTTGTTTTGCATCTACTGTCATACGTTTTGCTATATCTACCATATTATCTATTTGTAAAACTGTATCATTTGTAGAACGTAATATTTCTGCAAAACTCTGTTTTGTCTCGTTAGCAACTACAAGCCCTGACTGTACTTCTTTTCCCACTTGATTCATAGAATTTACGGTTTGTTTTATATCGGACTGTATTTCCGATACTAGCTTTCCAATTTCTGTAGAAGATTGTCCTGATTGTTCCGCTAACTTCCGCACCTCATCTGCTACAATTGCAAAACCTCTTCCATGCTCACCAGCTCTTGCTGCCTCGATTGCTGCATTTAATGCTAATAAGTTTGTCTGCCCCGCAATGTGTTGGATTACTTCAAGAATTTCTCCAATTTGTTTCGACTTATCATCTAATAAAGCAATGACTGTATCTGAATGCGAAACAGATTGATGAATTAATTGCATTTGATTAACTGTTTGCTCTACTAATTTCCCGCCATCTTCAGCTTTTTGTTTTGTATATACAGATGCATTTGATACTAATGAAGAACTATCTGCAACACGTTGGATTCCTTCTGTAACTTCTTCTAATAAATTTGCTCCCTCTTCAACTTCTCGATTTTGTATTTCTGCACCACTTGATACTTGCTCCATAGCTTGCGTAATTTGTCCTGTCGCTTCACTTGCTTGTTTTACACTAGCTGTCAATTCTTCTGAAGAAGCCGCTACATAGCCTGCTGACTTATTAATCTGAGAAATCACAGTATGTAAAGATGTCGACATTTCATTAAAGCTTAGCCCTAATTGTCCAATTTCATCTTTCGAATAAATAGCAATGGATTCTGTTAAATCCCCTTCACTAATTTTCTTTGATGACATAACAAGTTCTTTTAACGGTGTAATAATAGAGGCGATAATGAAATAAATTAACACTCCACCAATTAATAATGAAATACCTATTACAGTCAATGTTTTATAAAGAATAGGCTCAGCTGCCTGAATGACTTCTTTTGAAGGCATAAACCCTACTATTTTCCATCCTGTTTTCTTATTTGTCTTAAATAGTACATTTTGGTCTTTACCATCTAGAGAATACTTAAAATCTCCTGTCTCTTTTTGATAAAGTTCTTTCGCCAATGAATCTTCCAGTTTCTCACCTGGTTTTTTAGACGGATGTGCGATTACATTCTTGTTTTGGTCAAAAATTGCTACATATCCCTCTTTTCCGATGTTAACCATTTTGGAAGTCGTCACAATTCCATTAATAATTAAATCAATACCAATTACACCGCTTTTATCTTCATTTTGCTTCGCAATTGTTACAACTACATTTCCTGTCGTCTTTGATGTATAAGGAGCCGTTACAATCACTTCTCCACTCTTTTTCACTGCTTCTTTATACCAATCCCTTTCTGTAGGATTGTATCCTTCTGGCATTTGAACATTTGGTGATTGAATAAATTGTCCGTTGCTAGAACCACTATAGATTGCTTCCACTCCTGGGTGTATCTTATTGTATTCTTCTAATTTATTTTGAACATTTTGAAGCTGATCTTCTTGATAACTTGCTTGCGTAAATAACTTTGCGTAATACGTCGCATCTACATACTTATTTTCTATGTCTTTATTGACCACATTATCTAAAATCTTTATATTATCTTTTGCTGCTTGTAAAATTGCTTCATTAAAATTTGTTTTTGCTTGTTGATAAGACGTCCAGCCAATTACAACACTTGGAAGAATTAAAATGATAATAAACGATACAAGTAATTTTGTTTTTAAAGGTACTCCCCTTAGTCCCTTTGTCCCTTGAAACATATCTCTTTCCCCTTTATACGTTTTTGTTTAAACCGCAAAACTTTTAACATTTTTATCCTTTTTATACAAATCTTATAATGTAAATAAAAATATTATCCTGCAGAAATATATCTTTAATTCTATATAAATTAAATAACTAAAACAACTTATAAGCATGTATATTATTAAATTTTTTTAAGTAGCAGCAAAAAGCCTCTGATCATATGATCAGAGGCTTTATTCAACACTATTCTTGATGCTCTTTATTCTGTTCTTCTACCACTTGCACTACAGGTTTTTCACTAACCGCCTGCTGCACTGCACCTTTTCCAGCAAAACTTTCTAATAGCTCTTTCAAATCAATACCAGAAGAAGCTTTTAATGTTTCCTGCATCGTTGCCATTAAGTCAGTCGCATATCCTGCCACTTTTCCAGCGCCGCTGTTTTTTCCACCGCCGCCTGTATCAACAACAGTAATTTTATCAATGTTGCTAAGTGGACTTGCAATTTCCTTCGCATAGCTTGGAAGCATTTTAAGAACCATATCCATAATTGCTGCTTGCCCATATAATTCGAATGCTTCCGCAATTTTTTGCTTCGCTTCCGCTTCTGCTAAACCTTTTAACCTAATAACATCCGCTTCTGCTGTACCTTGTGCTTTTTGAACTTCAGCTTTTGCTTGCCCTTGTGCCTTTTCAATTTCGGCTTTTGCTAAACCTTCTACACGCACCTCTTCCGCACGTGCTCTTGCTTCTGCTTCAATCTTATATTGATCTGCATCTGCTTTTTTTATTTGTTTTACTTTTTCCGCTTCCGCTGATTGTTCAACTGCATAACGATCTGCATCTGCTTTCTTCTTTACTTCCGCGTCGTATTGTTTTTCACGACGCGCAATTTCTTTTTCTTCTAATTCAATTTGCTTTTCACGCTCAATGATTTTAACGCGCATTTGCTCTTCTGTAACACCTTGTTGTGCTTTTGCTTGTTGTAATTCATAAGATAGGTCCGCATCGGCACGTGCTTGCTCTTGCTCTCTCTTATATGATTGTACTTTTAATTCTTTATGCTTTTCAGCCTCAGCAATTTGTGCATCACGTTGATATTCAGCTTCTTTTGCTTCTTTCTCCGCACGAGCTTTTTCAATACGTGCTTCTTTTTCACGCTCTGCATTCGCAATTGTTGCATCACGTTTCACTGTTGCGATTTGCGGTTGACCTAAAGCATCTAAATAACCATTTTTATCCATGATTTCTTTAATTGTAAAGGAGACAATACGAAGCCCCATTTTCTTCAAATCTGTCGAAGCAACTTCATGTACTTTTTGTGCAAATTGCTCTCTATTACTATAAGCATCCTCCACTGTCATTGAAGATAAGATAGCACGTAAATGGCCTTCTAATACTTCTTTCGCTTCAACTTTTAACTCTTCCGTTTCTTTCCCTAAATATTGTTCAGCTGCTGTAGATACTTCTTCAATTGTTGAACCTACTTTAATAATAGAAACACCATTTACCGTAACTGGCACCCCTTGCTTTGTATATGTATCACGTGTTCCAACTTCTAATTTATAGTTTAATAAACTAAGAAGTTCCGCTCGTTGCATAATTGGTACAACAAATGTACCACCACCACGAATGATCTTAATTTTCTTTCCATCATCTGTTGTTACAACATTCTTTCCACCGCCGAGCCAGTTCCCTGTTACAATGAGCGCTTCATCTGGACCAACTGTACGATATTTTGTGATGAACACCAAAATAAGTAAAAGTAAAATTGCGAGTAAGACACCACCGATAATTAATGGAATCATTCAAATTCCCCCTTATAACTTTGGTTTTTTTAAAGAATAAGCGATGTTTTGTACAAGCAAAACACCATCTTGAACTTCCTCAATAATGACTTCGGTTCCTTGTAAAATCTCTTTCTTGCCAATTGTCTTAGCTGGTATCGCATTGCTTCCAAATTGTGAAGAAATTAATACTTCTCCAAAACCTTCTTTCGGGATTGTAATAATTACTTCCCCTCGACATCCAACAAACTCATCCATACGTTGTACTGTATTTTGCTCAGCCTCTGCAATTGGTTTTAAAATTAATATTTTCATCGCAAAAACTCCAAGAAAAGATACACCAAACGCAAGACTAAAAATAACGATACTATTTAAAGAAAATAAATACTCGCCTATATAACTAAAACCACAGAGCATAGCAAAGAAGCTGAGTAGTAACGTTACAATAGATGTGGATCCACCCCCGAAGCTAAATATTGATTCAAATATATCTCCAAAAAAGATATAGATAACGGTAAGTATAGTGGCAACAATAAATCCATATAAATAAATTGTCTCAAGCGGATAACTAAACACTATCATTTCTTATCCCCCTTTCTTAAACAATCCCTTTCTGTTATATGTATGCCTCACCTCTCCTAAAGATTATTTATCCTAATTTTCAGTTATTTATCCTTTAAAGAAAAACCTGTACGACAGGTTTCCTAAAAAAGAACAGAAGGAGCCTATAGTGACAGGCTCCTCCTAGAAAATAACTGATATATTGTATATCTATATAATATATTAATTTCCACAAAAAGTAAAGTTATATATACATTGGAAATGAATTTATCTTGCTAATTTAGATTTCTATACAATCTTAAATTATGTTATTTTGCATTTTCACAAATATATTATATCGTTATAAAAAGATTAATTGTATAATGTATGTAGTTATATTGTTTTCCTTCGGATTTTTCAATAAATAAATTCATACTATGCTTCAAAACAAAACAAATCAAATTGTATAACTTATCCATAAAATTATATATTAGGAGGAAGTATTATGAACACGAAACTATTAAAATCAATTACATCATTAACACTAATAGGCAGTGCTTTATTATACTCAAATAGTAGTCTTGTAAAAGCTGCAGAAACCCCTAACAATCAGACGTCTGCTTCATTTTATGATGTTCCTCAAACGCACTGGGCATATCCTGCTATTACAAATTTGGCAAATCAAAATATTATTGCCGGCTATGGAAATGGGATGTTCGGTTTAGGTGACGTTGCGACGAGAGAACAAGTAGCTGCTTTAATTTATCGTGTTTTACTTCCAAATAAAAAAAATGGCACTTTTAGTAATGATAATTCTCTTTATGTAATGCAAGACGGCTCTAAACTTAAAAATCCATATAGCGATATCAATTCTACTTCTACAATGTTTCCAGAAGAGATTTTAACTCTAACTGATTTAGGAATTTTTAAAGGCGATGAACGTGGAAGTTTCAGACCAAAAGATTCTGTAAGCCGTGCGGAAATGGCGCAAATCATTAAAAATGCTTTCCATCTTTCCATTCAAAAACCACATACATTTAACGATGTACCAGGCAATTTTTGGGCCAATGATGCCATTAGCGCTGTACAATCAAATAATATCGCATCAGGGACAGGTGATGGGAAATTCGAGCCGAATAAGAAGGTGACACGCGAACAATATGCGCAGTTTTTATACAATGCTTTAGAGCATAAGAAGCGTACTCAAGGAGATACACAAACAGATCCTAGCACTCCACAAGGAGAAGATAAGCAAACAGATCCTAGCGCTCCACAAGGGGATACACAACTAATAGAAGAATTTAAGAAAGAATTACAGAAACATATCGATACTTATGAAACAAATATTACAATTCCATACAAAACAAAGAATACGAATAATCAGGAAGTTATGGATACACTTTTTAACGCATATAAAGAAGTCGTACATACAAATGAATATGTGAATTATACTGTAGCACAAACTTCCTATTCTCTTTCTGGTTCACCTGGAAACTATACTTTTACCTTAAACATTACATATCGTGAATCAAAAGAGCAAACAGAATATGTAATGCAGCAAACAAAAACAGTTGTTAATTCCATCATCCAAAATGGAATGGATGAGCATGAAAAGGTTAAAGCCATTCATGATTATGTTGTAAAACATGTGGCTTATGATACTTCATATAATTCTTACACAGGATACGGGGCATTAGCAAACCATTCTGCTGTTTGTCAAGGTTATGCACTATTAACCTATCAATTGCTTAAAGAAGCAGGGATTGATTCTCATATCGTAACTGGAACTGGAAACGGAGAAGCACACGCTTGGAATTTAGTGAAAATTGATAACAAATGGTATCACCTTGATACAACATTCGATGATCCAATACCAGATGAACAAGGAAGAGTATTATATTCATATTTTAATTTATCTGATGAACAACTTGCAAAAGATCATCAATGGAATCGCAGTGAGTACCCACAGGCTACTACAAACTACTATGATGAACTTACAAATAAGATAACAGCTGGTAGCTCTAAATCATCAACATATGAACAAATACTAAAAGATACAAAACTGGTTTACTTATCTACACAATATATTGCTAATAACTATGATGAACTAAAAGACAAATTACAACAGCAATTCTCATCAAAACCAGAAAAAGTAGAAGTTCTTTATAAACAATCTACAGATGGAGCCATACAAGATGTGAAAAAAATATTCAAAGAGGTGGATTGGCCAGAAGGCTCACAACGCGCTTCTTATCAGGCAACGCCATATAGTGCAAAACCAGGCTATTCATTAGTAACTATTACTTTTACATATTAAAAACTAACAAAGGCATCTTTTTTGGATGCCTTTGTTAATTTTATGAGCAGGTAAATTCTATCCTACTTTATTCATTCGCTGTATTTTCAGTAACAATACAAATTCTGATTCCCTTATATCGTTACGCCATTTTCTCACTTGATTCTTCCCTAAAAAAGCTCTTCATCGCGTGAAATACATCAGCTTTTTGTTTTAAAATATAATATCTGAAATTCTCATCTTTAATATTTTTATATGCTGACATAAGCGTACTGTGGCGATTATACTGGTTCACTTCTCCATACCCAAACATATTACATACCTTCATCAATTCTTGTACAAGCTTCACACAACGAGCATTATCTGATGTTAAGTTATCCCCATCTGAAAAATGGAATGGATAAATATTATAGCGTTCTGGTGAATACTTTCCATCTATAAGTTCAAGTGCTTTTCGATAAACAGAGGAACATATCGTTCCACCGCTCTCTCCTTTTGAGAAAAACTCCTCTTCTGTTACAACTTTTGCTTCTGTATGATGCGCAATAAATTCAATATCTACTGTTTCATACTTTGTACGTAAGAAGCGTGTCATCCAAAAGAAGAAGCTACGCGCCATATATTTCTCCCAAATCCCCATTGATCCGCTTGTATCCATCATTGCCAATACAACAGCCTTCGATTCTGGCTTTAATACTTCATTCCACGTGCGAAACTTCAAATCTTCTTTATGAATTGGGTGAAAAGATGGTTTTCCACTCATCGCATTTCGTTTATAGGCTGCTATCATCGTTCGTTTTTTATCAATATTGCCCCATAGCCCTGTTTTTCTAATATCGTTAAATTCAATATGTTCAATACGATTTTCATCCATTTCTTTGCGCTTTAAGTTAGGTAGCTCTAACTCCTTGAAAAACGCTTGCTCCAATTCTAAAATGGATACTTCAGCTTCATAATAATCTTCACCAGCTGTATCTCCTGCACCTTGCCCTTTTCCTGGTCCCTTCTGCTTTTGGGCACTTGACCCATCTCTTGCTACTACATCTCCGACTTTACTATCACCCGTTCCTTGCCCAACATGTTTATTCTTATCATAGTTGTATCTAATTTTATATTCATCTAAAGAACGAATTGGTATTTTTACAACATCCCTGCCATTAGACATAACGATACTTTCCTCTGTTACAAGGTCTGGTAAATTATTCTTAATTGCATCTTGCACCTTTTCTTGATGGCGTTGTTGATCGTCATATCCTTTGCGATGGAGGGACCAGTTTTCCTGTGAAATTGTATAATTAGGTTGATTTTCTTCGCCCATCTCTTTCCCTCCTTACTGTAATTTTCTTCATTCCGTTCCAACAAACCGTACGATTACATATACGTTTGTGATGTGACAAAAAATAACTGTTCATTAAAACCTATTTTCCCTTTAATCATCCCTTTACGTAATACGCCGAACGTTCCCAACAAAAACTTTGACACTCAATTAATAGAACGAAACATTCTGTAGTTGATAAGAAAGAAACACAATGCATTGTTGCACATTTTTTTGCTCTGCAACATATTGTATTGTGTTGGCTTTTTTCTGTATGAATGGTTGGTTACTCTATCATATGCGTATTGTAAAAATAATTGACAATAAATTCATGAAATTACATCTTAATTTATTGTATTTGGACAAGTCCCCAGGAAACATTCACTATATAAATACAGATTAAAAAACCGACATAAAAAACTTAATCTTTAGGTGGGAGAGAGCATCCGACCATGCATAGTAGCGTTCAATGCCTTTTTAGAAAACAAAGGGAGAAAATAAGTGGAGATTTCCTTTTGTTTTCATAGCCACGACTTATATGTCGGAAAATCGAAATGGATTTATATAGTAAAGTTCCATCACTTCAATCAGATAGATACAAAAACGCTGCCTCTGCTTTCATAAGAGACAGCGTTTTATTATCAAACTATCGATTCAATAAACTGCCCACATAACGTAACAATTCATTCGCTGATGAAGAGTTATAACCATGCTCATCGATTAAGCGTGCTACAACATCATTAATCTTCTTAAGTTGATTCTCATCTGGTGTTTTCGTCGATGTTGTAATTTTCACCACATCTTTTAAATCAGCAAATAGCTTTTTCTGAATCGCTTCACGAAGGCGTTCATGTGAATTATAGTCAAAGCGTTTTCCTTTACGAGCATAAGCAGAAATGCGAATTAAAATTTCTTCACGGAATGCTTTCTTTGCATTTTCAGAAATACCAATTTGTTCTTCAATTGAACGCATAAGCTTTTCATCTGGACTCATTTCTTCTCCTGTTAGTGGATCGCGTAATTTTGATTTATTGCAATATGCTTCAACATTATCTAAATAATTATCCATAAGTGTCTTAGCTGATTCTTCATATGAATATACAAACGCTTTTTGCACTTCTTTTTTCGCAATTTCATCGTACTCTTTCCTTGCTAATGAAATGAAATTCATATAGCGCTCTCTATCTTCATTACTAATAGATGGATGTTGATCTAATCCATCCTTTAAAGAGCGTAATACATCAAGTGCATTAATCGATGGAACTTCTTTCCGGATAATTGTAGAAGAAATCCTGTTAATCACATAACGAGGATCAATACCACTCATACCCTCATCCTGATATTCACGCTGCAATTCTTCGACATCAATTGCATTATAACCTTCTACCATCTCACCATCATATAAACGCATCTTTTTAATTAAATCAATATCTGGACGCTTTGGATCCTTTAAACGAGTTAAAATTGTAAACATTGCCGCAACGCGAAATGTATGCGGCGCAATATGCACATTCGATACATCACTTTCACGAATCATCTTTTCATAAATATGTTCCTCTTCACTAACACGTAAGTTATATGGAACTGGCATTACAATAATTCTTGAATGTAATGCTTCGTTTTTCTTATTGGATATAAAAGAGCGATACTCTGTTTCATTCGTATGGGCTACAATTAACTCATCTGCTGAAATAAGCGCAAATCTTCCTGCTTTGAAATTTCCTTCTTGTGTAAGAGATAATAAATGCCATAAAAATTTCTCATCACATTTTAACATCTCTTGGAATTCCATCATGCCACGATTCGCTTTATTTAACTCTCCATCAAATCGATAGGCACGCGGATCCGACTCTGAACCATATTCTGCAATTGTAGAAAAATCAATACTACCTGTTAAGTCAGCGATATCTTGTGACTTTGGATCAGAGGGACTAAATGTACCAATCCCCGTCCGACGATCTTCAGAGAAGAAAATACGCTCGACAACTACATCTTCAATTCTTCCACCATATTCCTGCTCTAATCGCATTACATTTAATGGTGACAAATTCCCCTCAATTCTTACGCCATATTCATCAAAAAAATCGTCCCGTAAATGATGCGGGATTAAATGAAGAGGATCCTCATGCATCGGGCATCCTTTTATAGCGAAGATAGCCCCCCGATCTGTACGTGAGTATGTTTCTAATCCTCTTTTTAGCATTGTAACTAATGTCGATTTCCCTCCACTAACTGGCCCCATTAATAATAAAATCCGCTTTCTAACATCTAAACGTTTCGCAGACGGATGAAAATATTCTTCAACAAGACGCTCTAACGCTTCCTCTAATCCAAATAATTGATTACTAAAAAAATTATATTTTTTTCTGCCATCTACTTCTTCAATCCCAGCTTCTTTAATCATATTATAAATGCGAGAGTGTGCTGTTTGAGCCACCCATGGTCTTTTCTTCACAAGCTCCAAATACTCCGCAAACGTACCTTCCCATTGCAAACGTTCTTCTGCTTCTCGGTGCTGTTCAATTTTTTTTAAAATATCCATTATAGCTCCTCCCCCATCTCCTTGTTCAATCGGATTATTATAAAAGGTATGCGAGGATGTCCTTAAACATTCTTGAAATCAAAATGAAATATCTAATACTCCTTAAAAATTTCGTTACCAAAATTCAAAGAAAATTCTGTATAATAAAAGTATTAGGGAGCTCACCTTTTTATTCATTCTTATATAAATCCCTTCTTTACTTCCACAGAACTTACATAAATTTAGGCTAAAAAGTGCAACTCACATATTAAGAGAGAGGGGGAATTAACGTGAAATTATTACTAATTTTAGGTGTCTCACTCACATTCCTTACTGCAATTTTCACATCTGGATATAATGATAAACCCGGAACAAACAAAAAGTGATGAGCCTAGGCCCATCACTTTTTTCCTTCTACTTTTTAACTAGGTTTTCGTAAATCTTCCTATCAGCTTGTTTGACTTACATACTTGACTATATAAATCCATTTTAATTTTTCGGCATCTAAATCTTTGCTATGCAGAATAAAAGTAATCTACACTCGTTTGCTCGTTCTGTTTTTACTTCGCATGTGGCAGAAAAAAGTCCTGACCGCTTCTATGCATGAATAGATGCTCTCTCCCACCTAAAAAGAGGGGGGTATGTCGGTTTTTTAATTGATGTATATATATAAATAAACATTTCCTACATCCTTATAAAAAAAAGCCGTCAAATGACGACTCTTAGTATACAATTTCTAAATCCAAACCTGGATAATTTTGCTGACGGAACGCTTCATAAATTAAAATTGCTGCTGTATTTGATAAGTTTAATGAACGAACTTTATCTGTCATCGGAATACGTAAACAATGATCAAAATTCTCTTCGATTACGTTTGCCGGTAATCCGTTTGTTTCTCTTCCAAATACAAAGTAGTAATCTTTTTCACGATTACTATAATCAAACGCTGTATGTGCTTTTTCACCATACTTTGTTAAATAGAAAAATTCACCATCTTTATTTTTTTCATAAAACTCTTCAATTGAATCATAATACGTAATTTTTACGTACTGCCAATAATCTAGACCAGCACGTTTTAACATTTTATCATCCGTTGAAAATCCAAGCGGTCGAATTAAATGTAATTCTGTTCCAGTTGCTGCACAAGTACGTGCAATGTTCCCTGTATTTGCTGGAATTTCTGGTTGATATAAAACAACATGTACTCCCACGTGATATTCACCTCAATTTTTTGTCTACTACGTATTATACCACTTGAGCGAAAAATCTCTACCCATTAATAATATGAAAAAATTTATATTTCATTTGTGGTGTGTACTTACTCGAATCTTCATAATTCCAATAACGACGGCGACTGTTAGCAGAATGTGCATTTACAAGCGGCATACCATCAGCATCTTTTGCTACTACAATTGTTGTATGATTCCACCTTCCATCATCTTCAAAATCATAGGCAATTACATCTCCAAGTATAAGTTCTTCGGGCTTTTCCACTGCTTTAGCCTGAAGTCCTGCTGTAGCACCTGACAAATACCAATAAAATGAATGAGCTACTGCCCAGCTCCAACTCCACTGATTTTCTCTTTGCCACCAGCCTTTACGAATGTTAGGATATCCTGTCATTGGTGTCTCCCCTGCATGTAGACACTGTGAAATAAAATTCGTACAATTATCAGGAAAATTGCGATATGCTGGATTTCGATCATCCCACCAACGTTCTGCATATTTAACCGCTTCTAGACGATTATATTGATATGAACTAGACTTCCCTTTCTTTCCCTCGCGTTCGAGTGTTCCACTATTTACAGTTTCTTCTTTCATTTCAATAACATGATCTTTTGCAATACATCCATCTTTTAAGCACAAACGTCGTATTAATTGTTCCTCTTCAATATAAAATAATTCTTTATGATGGATTAAATATTTCAAGTGTACTTGATAATCGATCTCTTGATATTCCCTGCTATTTAATTGCCTAATAAAAGAAACATCCGCTGTTGCTTTTACTATTTCAGCACCGCGTTTTTGAAACAAGCTTTTTTTTCTTTGCAATACTTGCAATAAATCTGCAGGAATTTCATCTGCATCTATACGTTTATTTGTTATAAATGCTAAAAATTGTTTCGTCTGTTTTTCAATATGTGATCTTACAATCATTTCCTCTCCCTCCCATATTACAATATGAAGAAGGGAAATATTATCTACTGTTTTTTCTGTGCCAACAATTCAAGCCCGCGATTCATTTCATGAAGGACTTCTTCATCTTTCTCACGTTCCATTGCTTTTTCAATGGCTGCTCCTACTTCATCGCCGCCAATTTTACCAAGTGCCCATGCTGCAGTCCCCCGCATTACTGGTCTTGGATCATCTTTCATAACACCTATTAAATCAGGAACTGCTGCCGTTTCTTTAAAGTGTGCAAGCGCCAAAATTGCATTTCGTTGCAGTGGTTTTTTCCCCCGCCACGATCCTGACATAATACCATACTTCTCTTTAAAATCTCGATTGCTAATCGTTAAAAGTGGTAGTAATAACGGCTTAACTAACTCTGGATCCGGCTCCATCTCGGGATGATTATGAAAATCTTTCCCTTTATTTTTCGGACAAACTGTTTGACATGTATCACATCCATATATACGGTTTCCAATCTTATCTCGATATTCTTCAGGTAAGAAACCCTTCGTCTGTGTTAAAAACGCAATACATTTTTTGGAATCCAATTGTCCGCCCTGTACAAGTGCTCCCGTTGGGCAAATATCAATACACTTTGTACAGCTGCCACACTGATCTTCTATCGGCTGGTCAGGGAGAAATGGTACATTCGTAATCATTTCACCTAAATATACATAAGAGCCAAATTCAGGAGTAATAATAGAACAATTCTTTCCACTCCACCCAATACCAGCACGTTCCGAAACAGCTCGATCACTCAATTCTCCTGTATCCACCATTGACTTCACTTCTATATCTGGAAGTTTCTCAATTAAATATGCCTCTAATTTCTGCAGGCGATCTCGTAAAACAAGGTGATAATCTTGTCCCCAGGAAGCTCGACAAAAAATACCTCTTCGCTCTCCTCGCTTACTTAACGGCGCATTTTTCAACTTCGATGGGTACGCTAACGCAATCGCAATAATTGACTTTGCACCAGGCAATAACAGCTGTGGATTTGTTCTTTTTTCAATATCAGGTTCTTCAAAACCAGACTGATAATTTAATTGTTGCTGCTGCATTAAACGCTGTTTTAATTCTTCAAATGGTGAAGCACTCGCAAAACCTATTTTATCTATTCCAATCGTCTTACTATACGCTATTACTTCTTGTTTTAATTTCTCAAAATCCATGCTTAAGCTTCCTCCTACGATGAATACATACACCTCATCTAACAAGTAGCCACCTACTGTTGGTTAACAATTTACTTCGTAATCATACTCTTTCATTCTATTTTCGCATAAAATTATCATTTCCAAACATTAAAAAACGCAATGCCTCGTTTATCTTAGAAACGAAACACTGCGTTGATCACAATTTATTATGAGAATATGAAATAAGATCTGGAGCGGGTGAAGGGAATCGAACCCTCGACCAGAGCTTGGAAGGCTCTTGTTTTACCACTAAACTACACCCGCAAATATGAAAAAACATAAGTCATTGAAATAACTTATGTAAAATATTATAGCATGTAACAAAAGTCCAAGCAAGAATTTTATCGAAAAAAGTCGAAAAAGTGATGATATACTCATCACTTTTTCAATTCTTTATCAATTTCCTTTTTGATACTATCATAATCTGGATTCGCAAGATTTCCGTTTACATATACTGAAGGAGCACCTGGTACTTTTAGTTTTTTTGCGTGATCTGAATCCTTCTGTACTTTATCTTGTGTTTCCTTGCTATGTAAATCTTTTTTAAACTGCTCCACATTCACTTTCGGAAGTTTTTCCTTTACTATATTAAGAAGCAATTCTTCTGTAATCCATTCTTCATTTTCTTTCTTCTGATTCTGATAGATTTCATCATAGAATGTCCAGAATGATTCTGGATCCTGTTTATAAATCGCCTCACCAGCAGCAGCACCTAAATCAGAATCTTTTCCGATGAATGGGAAGTTAATAAAATAAAACTGTACTTTACCTTTATTAATATAATCTTCTTTTAAACGAGGTAATACTGTCGAATCCCAAGTCCGACAAGCTGGACATTTAAAATCTCCAAATTCTACAATCTTAATAGGGGCATCTTCCTTACCTAAAGATTGTTGTGTGGAATAAGCAAACATCTCATCCCCTTTATCTTTCTTGTCATTTATAATACTATACACAATTGTCCCTATTACGATTAATACTGCGACAGAAAAAACAATACCAAGAACCATGATTTTGTTTGATGATTTCATATACATTCCTCTTTAAATTCATATTATGTATACATTTTTGTATACATTACACATAATATCAATACTTATACAAGTCACGCAATGAACACGCTCACATAATTTCCAAAAACATAACAAATGTGACGATATTGTGTCCCCTTTTTTCATATTTTATTCATAAAAAAAAGCTCCTATATAGGAACTCCCTTTAGCTTACAGCTTTTTCACGTGCTGTCTTTTGCACGGAATGCTCTGTTTTAATATCGTGACGAATCACTAATTTCTCACTTACAGCTTGCATATATTCATCATGTTTAATGTATCCTTGTCGCTCCATTAGTTTTAAAACAACATTTCGTCTTTCTACTGCTTTATCATAATTCTGTGCAGGTGAATAATAGGCAGGTGCCTTTACTACAGCAGCCATCATAGCACTCTCACTCAATGTTAATTGATTGACCTTTTTACCAAAGTATAAATTTGCCGCCTTTTCAATTCCCCATGCACCTTCTCCATAATAAATATTGCTCACATATAATTTTAAAATCTCATCTTTAGTAAATGTGCGCTCAATTTTTTTTGTATAAAAAATTTCTTTCCATTTCCGAGAAAACGTACGTTCATTAGATAAAAAAACATTTTTTGCAAGCTGCTGTGTAATTGTACTTCCGCCCTGTACAACACCACCAGCTTTTATATTTTCAATAGAAGCACGAACAATTGCTATATAGTCTAAACCGTTATGATGATAAAACCTTTTATCCTCAGTCGCAATAAATGCGTGAGCTAACGAATCTGGCATCTCTAATTGAGCAGGTACATGTAACTTACTAATATCACTTCGTTCAATCATTACATTTCCGATAAATAATAATGTACAACTTAGTAATAATAATAAAATAATAGCTTTATAAAAAAATTTTGCAATCGGATTGAATGAAATTTTTTGGTGATAGTTTACCCTAGATAATACTCGTTCTTTCATCGTGCACACCTCTTTTCCGTACATCATATATAATTCTCAAATTAAGAATACATTTTCTTTAAAGAACGTCCAATCGATTTCTCTTACACCTACCTTACAATGTTGTAAGTTATAAAGTGAAACTTTAATCAGCGGGGGTTTTCTTCATCACCCACTGATTATTAGCCCTCACCAATCGGGCTTTTACGGACAGTTTATCTCCCATCTAACTCCTTTGCTTTCGCCAAATTTTGAGGTCGGAGTATTACTGCCCGCAAATCGCGGGATAAAAAACATATTGTATCACAATACCACTTAACTTCCTATTCATATGAAAACTTGAATAGGAAGCCCCATTCTTCTATTATATCATTTGATATGCATCTGTTTTTTGAGCGGTGAACTGATTTTTTGACCAATTTTCTGTATAACAGTATAACTATTATACAGAACAAACGTTCTATTAATCAATACTAACTTTCTAATTTCCGTTTCAAAATAACTATACTTTTAGTTTGACCTTTCTCCTTGCATATTAGACGATTTTCTTTATATAAAAAGAAAGGTTAGTCGTTTGAGATGATCTCAAGCGACTAACCTATATATACATCAATTAAAAAAAACCTCTTTTTAGGTGTGAGAGAGCATCTATTCATGCATAGAAGCGGTCAGGGCCTTTTTCTGCCACATGCGAAGTAAAAACGGAAAGAGCAAACGAGTGTAGGTCACTGTTTATTCTGCATAGCAGGGATTTAGATGTTGAAAAATTAAAATGGATTTATATAAAAATATATATAATTTTATAATCGCCCTACTAGATTATAAGGTTTCATATGGAATAAAATGAGTTGCCTTCATCTCATCAAGCGTTCTTGATCTCATATGAGGACGCGTTATATACGCATCAATATTTTCTTCATTGAAAAATTTTAGTAGAAAAAAGACCCTATTCATTAAACGAAAGGGTCTTTTTTCTTCATTATTCACCTAAGTCCACGTTATGGTAAACTTGTTGCACATCTTCTAAATCTTCTAATGCATCAATCATTTTTTCAAATTGTACTTGTGCATCTTCTGGAAGTTCTACATCATTTTGTGCAAGCATTGTTAATTCTGCAACTGTAAATTCAGTAATACCAGCATCTTTAAGTGCTGCTTGTACTGCATGGAATTGATCAGGTTCAGCATAAACGATAACAGATTCTTCTTCTTCCAAAATATC
This sequence comes from Bacillus sp. NPDC094106, assembly GCF_044764345.1. NCBI lineage: Bacteria > Bacillati > Bacillota > Bacilli > Caryophanales > Bacillaceae > Bacillus > Bacillus sp. NPDC094106. Next base: position 47,746 of record NZ_JBIWHY010000027.1, read on the forward strand.
ACGTGCATCTACATCTGCTTCCATTAAAATCTCAAGAACTTCATCTGATGTTTTTCCTTCAAGACCAATAACAGCTGTCGCATCAAACATATATGCTACAGATCCGTTCACGCCCATGTTACCACCATTTTTACTAAATGCAGCACGTACATCTGCTGCAGTACGGTTTACATTATTTGTAAGTGTATCCACGATTACCATAGATCCATTTGGTCCAAATCCTTCATAACGAAGCTCGTCATAGTTTTCTTCTGAACCACCTTTTGCTTTTTCAATTGCACGGTCAATAATTGTTTTTGGTACACTATACGTTTTTGCACGCTCTAATACAACTCTTAACGTTTGGTTTGATTCTGGATCCGGCTCACCTTGTTTTGCTGCTACATAAATCTCACGTCCAAATTTAGCGTATATACGGCTTGTATTTGCATCTTTTGACGCTTTTTTGTCTTTAATATTGTTCCATTTACGGCCCATACTGTTCCACTCTCTTTCACGTTTAAATCTACATAAAAAATATTAATATGAAATACACTGTTTATTCAACACTTTTTCAAAATAAATACAAAAAGTTCTTAATCAATTCGCATTACTGACATAATATAAATCGATATAATTTTTGTTCATTCACCAAATTATATTATACCTTAATTCTATAATTCATTACGAGTGTAATACTCAAATAACATGATTTTACAGTTTGTGGTGAATGATTAGTGATGTAAAGTTTTTCACTAACTTCTTCATTTCTACGCCACTTGCTTCACCACATGTAATATTAGGTAATAAAAGCTCTATTTTCGTTCTACTAAGCTGTTTCATATTCGAAAAAGACTCTAACATTTCTGTTAGAGTCTTTTTCTACCACGCTATTTGATACCGATGGTCGGGGTCGAACCGACACTCCCGAAGGAACACGATTTTGAGTCGTGCGCGTCTGCCAATTCCGCCACATCGGCATAATAAGAAAGGCGGCAACCGGATTTGAACCGGTGGTAAAGGTTTTGCAGACCTCTGCCTTACCACTTGGCTATGCCGCCATATTAAATTTGGAGCGGAAGACGGGATTCGAACCCGCGACCCCAACCTTGGCAAGGTTGTATTCTACCACTGAACTACTTCCGCAAAAATGGCTGGGCTAGCTGGATTCGAACCAGCGCATGACGGAGTCAAAGTCCGTTGCCTTACCGCTTGGCTATAGCCCACCGAATTATTAATACATTATATAGTTTTAACACTTATTTTATTACTATTAATATTTACATAAGACGTTATCTATCTTATCATAGTTAAATTAATTTGTAAATATTTTAAATAAATGGGGCGACTGATGGGAATCGAACCCACGAATGCCGGAGCCACAATCCGGTGCGTTAACCACTTCGCCACAACCGCCATGTTATGTTTTGGCAGGGGTAGTAGGAATTGAACCCACACTGGAGGTTTTGGAGACCTCTGTTCTACCTTTAAACTATACCCCTATATAAAATGTAAATGGTGGAGGGGGGCAGATTCGAACTGCCGAACCCGAAGGAGCGGATTTACAGTCCGCCGCGTTTAGCCACTTCGCTACCCCTCCGAAACTTACATGGTGCCGGCTAGAGGACTTGAACCCCCAACCTACTGATTACAAGTCAGTTGCTCTACCAATTGAGCTAAGCCGGCATATTTAGTTAAAATGGTGGCTCGGGACGGAATCGAACCGCCGACACGAGGATTTTCAGTCCTCTGCTCTACCGACTGAGCTACCGAGCCTTTATATAAATGGCGGTCCCGACCGGGGTCGAACCGGCGATCTCCTGCGTGACAGGCAGGCATGTTAACCACTACACCACGGGACCATTTGGTTGCGGGGAC
>NZ_JBIWHY010000028.1:0-49557 GCF_044764345.1 Bacillus sp. NPDC094106
ATCAAACTCTCCAATAAAGTTAGTTTGTCTAGCATCATAAAATAAAAATTGACGTTTCACGTTGTTTGTTTCGTTCAGTTTTCAGAGAACTCGTTTGCCACCGAAGCGACTTTACTAATATAACATTTTGTTATATTTTCGTCAACAACTTTTTTTATTTAAAAAGTTGTTTTTCATTTGTTTCTTGCGTTGCCTTTCGTGACAACGAATATAAATATACCAGTTAATTTATTAAAATGCAATAGTTTTTTTATAAAATTTTTAACCTAGTAAAAAAGTATAAAAACAGTATCAATCTCCTATATAAAGATACCTTCCTTCTATATAATAATGAGCAATTCTAAATTCACCATATACAAACACAGAATAACAAAAAGAAAAGCTTTGGAGAAATCTCCAAAGCTTAGTCTTTCTTATGACGCATTGCTGGGAATAACAGTACGTCACGAATAGATGGTGCATTTGTTAATAGCATAACAAGGCGATCAATACCAATCCCTAATCCACCTGTAGGAGGCATACCATACTCAAGAGCTTCGATATAATCATCGTCCATCATATGAGCTTCATCATTACCTTGTTCACGCTCTTTTAATTGAGCCTCAAAGCGCTCTTTTTGATCGATTGGATCATTTAATTCTGTGAATGCATTCGCATGCTCACGAGCAACAATGAATAATTCGAAACGGTCTGTAAATCGTGGATCTTCATCATTCTTTTTCGCAAGTGGGGAAATTTCCACTGGGTGACCATAGATAAATGTAGGTTGAATTAATTTTTCTTCTACTTTTTGTTCGAAGAATTCATTAATAATATGACCAACTTCCATTGTATCTTTAATTTCCACACCATGTTCTTTCGCTAATGCACGTGCTTCCTCCACGCTCATCGGGCTCCAGAAATCCGCTCCAGAATATTGTTTAATTGCGTCTACCATATGAAGACGTGTCCATTCTGGCTCTAAATTAATTTCTTGCTCACCGTACTGAATTGTTGTTGTACCTAGTACTTGTTTTGCGATATGAGCAATCATATTTTCTGTTAGTTTCATAATATCTTTATAGTCAGCATACGCTTCATATAATTCAATCATTGTAAATTCAGGGTTATGACGTGTTGATACACCTTCATTACGGAATACACGGCCGATTTCGTATACTTTCTCTAAACCACCTACAATAAGGCGCTTTAAGTGTAACTCAATCGCAATACGCATATATAATTCCATATCTAACGCATTATGATGTGTAATGAATGGACGAGCAGATGCCCCACCAGCAATCGCGTGCATCATTGGTGTTTCTACTTCAAGATAACCATTGTCATCTAAGTATCTTCTCATTTCACGAATGATTTTACTACGAGTAACGAATGTTTCACGGCTCTCCATACTCGTGATTAAATCTAGGTAACGTTGACGGTAACGCTGTTCAACGTCTTTCAATCCATGGTATTTATCTGGAAGTGGACGAAGAGATTTCGTTAATAGTGTAAATCCTGTTGCTTTTACTGAAAGCTCTCCTACATTTGTTTTGAAAACTTTCCCTTCAATCCCTACCAAGTCACCTAAGTCAGCTGTCTTAAACAATTCATATTGCTCATCTCCAACAGCATCTTTACGAACATAGATTTGAACTTGTCCATGTAAGTCTTGGATATGCGCAAAACCCGCTTTCCCTTTACCGCGTTTCGTCATAATACGACCAGCGATAGAAACAGAGATTTCTTTCTCTTCTAACTCTTCTTTAGAGAATTCTCCATACAAGCTTAGTAATTCTTTCGTTGAATTTGTGCGTTCAAAACGTTTACCAAACGGATCGATACCTTGTTCACGTAAGCTATGTAACTTCTCGCGACGAACAAGCAATTGGTCGTTTAATTCTTCGTGGTTCATGTTATCCATGGTATTGATATCACTCCAGCTCTATTAAATTTTACAATATATACAGTATAGCATTTTCTACTCAACTAGAAAAACTGCCAGCAAGTAACTGGCAGTTCTTCTTTCTTTCACGTAATTATAGGAAGTGAATGAGAGAATGTCAATCATCCCCTCTCACTTCCCCTTAACCAACATGAATTGTATTTTGTTTCGCTTCTACTTCTTCTACAAATGCACCTAATAAAGAAGCAAGGTCTTGATGTGTATTGCAAGTATTAATCGCATTACGTACTCCCGCATTACCACGAACACCTTTTAAATACCAAGCTGCATGCTTTCTCATTTCTCTCACTGCAATATCTTCGTTCTTTAAGTCAATAAGGCGATCTAAGTGCAGCATACATACATCAATTTTCTCACGCACTGTCGGTTCTGGCATTAATTCTCCTGTTTCTAAATACTTTACCGTACGATAAATCATCCATGGATTACCAAGAGCTGCACGACCAATCATAACACCATCTACACCAACTTCATCAAGCATACGTTTTGCATCTTGAGGAGTTTCTACGTCACCATTTCCGATAACCGGGATATTTACAGATTGTTTTACTTGTTTAATAATATCCCAATCCGCTTTCCCTTCATACATCTGTACACGTGTACGTCCATGAACCGCTACCGCCTGGCCTCCTGCACGTTCAACAGCTCTAGCGTTTTCAATTGCAAAAATGTGGTCTTCATCCCAACCGATACGCATTTTAACTGTAACTGGCTTTTCAACAGCATCTACAACTGCCGCAACCATTTCATATACTTTATTTGGATCTAAAAGCCATTTCGCCCCCGCATCACACTTTGTAATCTTCGGAACTGGGCAACCCATATTAATATCAATAATATCCGCTGTTGTATTCTTATCTACATATTTCGCAGCACCAACAAGCGTTTCTTTCTCACCGCCAAAAATTTGTAAACTTAGCGGTTTCTCTCTCTCATCGATATATAACATATCTAATGTTTTTTGGTTATTAAATAAAATCGCCTTATCACTTACCATTTCAGCACATACTAGACCTGCACCAAATTCCTTTACTGTTAAACGGAATGCAGAATTACACACTCCCGCCATCGGTGCTAGTACAACCGGATTCTTCATCTCAATGTTTGCAATCTTTAACACTTGACTATCTCCTCCCTTTATCCTCACTTGGGCATTAATTCGTCTATTGAAACATTTAATGTCTTCGCAACTTCTACAACGAAATCTTGAGAAGGTGATCTATTTCCTCTCTCAACTTCTCCTAAAACCGATACAGATACCCCTAATTCTTTCGCAAAACCTTCCTGCGTATAACCTTTTAACTTCCGAAAAGCACGAATGCGTCTTCCCCATTTTTCTGCTTCCATACCGTTACTCCCTCTCGCCTTTTCATTTCTTCTACTTGTGAACGTGAAATGTTTTGTTTTATATCTTGATTAATCTCAAACAACGGAACGATAACAAAAGCTCTTTCAAACATCCGCGGATGCGGAACAATAAGATTCTCTGCTTCAATATTTTCTTGATTATAGAGTAAAATGTCAAGGTCAATGGTTCGTGGCCCCCACCTAAATTCCCTTTTTCTTCCTAAGTCAACCTCAACGTTTTGCGTTACTTTCAATAATTCTTGCGGCAATAAATTGGTAGAAATTTTTATAACTAGATTTAAAAAACGATTTTGATCTGTATACCCAACTGGATCCGTTTCATATACGGAAGAAACATCCTCAACCTGAATATGAGAATTGTTATTTAACAACTCAATTGCTTGAGTTAAATAAGTATAACGATCACCGATATTTGATCCTAGTGCAACGTACGCTATATTTTTCATGATCGCTCTCTCGTGATTTCTACCGCTACAGCACGATAATGTCCTGGTATCGGCGGATCTGGCTTAATAACCTTTACTGTACAACGCGAAATACTTACATACTGCTTTAATATGTTTGCAGCTATATTTTCCGCAATACTTTCTACCAGTTTATATGTTTGATCCTCCACAACTTGTCGGCATAGTTCAAAAAGCTCTCCATAGTTTACGGAATGCTCCAAGTTGTCACTCTCACCCGCTGACTTCAAATCTAGCTCTACCGTCAAATCTACCTTAAATCGTTGCCCCAGTTTATTCTCTTCTGGAAATACCCCATGATAACCGTAAAACTCCATATCATGGATATAAATTTTATCCAATCACTTTACCCCCTTACCGAGCATCGCGTCCATCATCTTCGCCATACGCGCCATTTCTTTTACGTCATGAACACGTATCATTTCACAGCCTTTTTCAATCCCAAGACAAATTGACGCCCCCGTCCCCTCTACACGTTCCTCTACCGGTAAATCTAAAACATGACCGATAAATGATTTTCTTGAAGTTGCAAGAAGAACCGGATACCCTAATACATTTAGTTGTTCTAAATTACGCATAGCCTCTAAATTTTGTTCAGGTGTTTTGGCAAAGCCAATACCTGGATCTAAAATAATATTTTCATCACGTACACCTGCGTCTTTTGCAATTTTAACACTCTCATATAAATCCGCAATCATATCAGCCATCAAATTGCGATAATTTGTATTGTCACGATTATGCATTAAAATAATCGGTACATTATAATGTGCCGCAACTTCTGCAATCTTCGGTTCCGCCTTCGCTCCCCAAACATCATTAATAATATGAGCCCCTGCTTCAATTGCTTGCTTTGCAACTTCCGCTTTATACGTATCAATAGAAATAGGCAGTTTCACCTCTCTTGAAACCGCTTGAATCATCGGAATTACACGCTCTAACTCCTCTTCTACCGAAACTTTCGCAAAGCCAGGACGAGTCGATTCACCGCCAATATCAATGATATCAGCCCCACTACTTTCCATTTCTTTCGCATGACGAACAGCCGTTTCTACCTCGTTATAGTTTCCACCATCCGAGAATGAATCTGGCGTCACATTCAAAATCCCCATAATTAATGTTTTCTCATTTAAATTTAATGTATATTCGCCGCAGCGCAAATCATAATTCCACTTCAAACTATATATCTCCTCTCTGCAATTCATTTCGGCTCCAAAGATTTTCTCTATGCATTTCATATACATGCATTAGTTCCCTTGTAACCTCACCCTCTTTACCCGGGAAATCTCTTCCTTCAATATGACGAAGCGGGACAATTTCTTGAACAGAATTTGTTACAAACACTTCATCTGCCGAAAGCAACTCACCTTTCGTAAAGAAGCCTTCCTTCACTTGTATATTTAACATTTCAGCAATCCTTATAATAAAAGCACGAGTGATCCCGTTTAAAATTCCCGTTTCAAGCGATGGTGTATATAAAATACTCTCTTTCACAAAAAAGAGATTCGAAACAATCCCCTCAGCTACATAACCTGCTTCAGTAAAGAAAATCCCTTCTTTACTCACAACATTTCCAATTTCACGTTTTCCTAAAATGTTATTTAAATAATGATGGGACTTTAAACGAAAAGCTCCTTCCGGCGTATTCCGAGCTTGCTTCAAAATAACGCCTTCCTTTTCTACCACTGCACCTGGAGCTGCTAATGGTTTTATAAATACAATAACAGACGGCTCTTCATATACCCCTGTTTGTAAGCCTATTTCATCTATACCAGCCGATACATTGAAGCGAACATATGCATGATCGAGCCCATTCCTTTCGAGTAACTTCTGCAAAATACGAAGCACATCATCTTTCGTCAGCTTCCACTCAATTTGCAATGCAGAAAGAGCATCCATTAAACGTTCATAATGATCATCTAATAAAAATGGATGACCATTATAAATACGGAATGTCTCGAAAACCCCCAGTCCATATAAATACCCATGATCATAAGGAGAGATTTTTGCCTCACTAGCTTCTACATACGTACCATTCACATAAATTAACATGATGATATACTCGGGCTGTAACTCCGAATAAAGTTTTGTAATAATTCTTTCCCATGTGAAGTCATAATGGATTCTGGATGAAACTGTACTCCTTCAATTGGCAATGTTTTATGACGTAGTGCCATAATCTCTCCTTCTTCTGTCCAAGATGTCACTTCTAAACATTCCGGCAATGTTTCTTTTTTGACAATAAGAGAATGGTAACGCGTTGCTGTAAATGGATTTGGAATTTCCGAGAAAATTGTTTTTCCATCATGATACATTGGCGATGTTTTTCCATGCATTAAACGTTCTGCACGAACAACATCACCTCCAAATACTTGCGCAATGGATTGATGACCTAGGCACACGCCAAAAATAGGAATCTTCCCTGCGAAATATTTAATAACACCCATACTTATACCAGCTTCATTCGGACTACAAGGCCCTGGTGAAATCATTAAAAAATCTGGTTTCATTTGTTCAATATCTGAAATTGTAATTTCATCATTACGTTTAACAACAAGCTCTTGTCCAAGTTCTCCAAGAAACTGCACTAAATTAAATGTAAAAGAATCATAATTATCAATCATCAATATCATTTCTCTCACCTAACCGTTTCTTCGCTGCTTTCTTTTGCACGCCATAAGGCAATTGCTTTTTTCAACGACTCTTTATACTCATTTTCCGGATTTGAATCAATTACAATTCCTGCTCCAGCCTGTACATATGCTTGACCGTCTTTTGCAAGTAGCGTCCGAATTACAATATTTAATTCCATATCCCCTGAATAGCCAATCCATCCAATTGATCCTGTATAGATACCACGCCTTACTGGTTCCAGTTCCTCTATAATTTCCATCGTGCGAATTTTCGGGGCACCTGTGATTGTCCCACCAGGAAATACTGCTCTCACTAAGTCGAAAGCATCCTTATTTTCTCGGACCTCACCGCGAACATTTGAAACGATATGCATAACATGCGAGTATTTTTCAATTACCATGAATTCATCCACTTCAACAGTTCCATACTTACAAACTCGGCCTAAATCATTTCGTTCTAAATCAACGAGCATCACATGTTCTGCTCGTTCCTTTTCATTTTCAATCAGCTCTTTCGCTAAACTTTCATCTTCTTTTTCATTGTTCCCACGAGAACGCGTCCCTGCAATCGGTCTAGTACTTACTTCGTTTCCTTGTTTTTTAATTAATAATTCTGGCGAGCCGCTAACAATTTGAAAATCCCCAAGTTCTAAATATCCCATATATGGTGATGGATTAATTTCACGAAGGTTCGTATAAATTTCAAACGGATGTGTTTGTAATGTTTTCTCCTGCCTTGTAGACAGATTTACTTGAAACACGTCTCCGGCCCCAATGTATTCTTGAATACGCTGAACAGCTTTCATAAATCCTTCTTCTGTAAAAGCTACCGCTTCATTTCTATTTTCAGGACATTCAAATGGTATTTTAACTTCAGGAGCTTCCTTCATCCAAAGGCTCTTCCATTCATTTAAACGCCTCTCTGCGTCTTCACGTTCATCTATATAATGCGTAATAATCCATAGTACTTTCTCTTGTTGATCATACACAAACACGTCATCAAATAATAAAAAGAATATATCAGGTATATCCACATCATCCTCCGCGAAGGAAGGAAGCTTCTCAATATAACGTATACAGTCATAACTAAAATACCCGATTGCGCCACCTTGAAATGGTGGATAATCTGGATTATGATTCGTTTTCCATCGTTCCATATACTTTTGCATTAAGTCTAATGGATTCCCTCGTTCTATTGTTTCCTTACCGCTCTCACTTATATATAACGTTTCATTCCCCCCCTGAATCACCGCTACAGGATCGAGCCCCACGATACTATAGCGACCTCCACGTCCACTTTCTAACAAAATATGTTGATTCTTATTCTGAGAAAGAAACTTATACTGCTTAAAAAAATCTAAATGATATGGAATAGAAAGCGCTAAAGATTTTCTTTGCTGCATATCAACACCCCGTCTTCTTTTATCCCACTCCCTTAGACTAATCATCCTAAATCATAGATGGTTAGTATGAAATGATTGTCCTTGAGAGCTTGTGAAAATAATTTAACTTTACTACTACTTATTTTACATGAAGTTTTCTAGTCATTCACTCTTTTCCTATTTTCAAACGAAAAAAGAACAAGCATCCCTTTTTCAGAAATGCTTGTTCTCGAACATATGAGATTATGATTCAAATTGATAAAGCGGTGTACTTAAATAACGTTCACCATTACTCGGGATAATAACAAGTACCTTTTTCCCTTTACCTAATTTTTTTGCAACTTCTGTCGCAGCATAAATAACGGCGCCTGAAGAGATACCAACTAAAATCCCTTCTTCACGAGCTACTTTTCTCGCATATTCAAATGCTTGTTCTGTTTTCACTTGAATGATTTCATCATATATGTCTACATCCAATGTCTCAGGAACAAATCCGGCCCCAATACCTTGGATCTTATGTGGACCTGGTTTTCCGCCAGATAACACTGGAGAATCCGCCGGTTCTACCGCATAAATTTTAATGTCTTTATATGCTTCTTTTAGTACCTCACCAGCGCCCGTAATCGTTCCACCAGTACCGATACCAGCGATAAACGCATCTAATTGATCACCCATTTGTTCAACAATTTCTGGCCCTGTTGTTAAGCGGTGAATTTCTGGGTTTGCTGGATTTTGAAATTGTTGCGGTATAAAGTAACCATGCTCTTTTGCTAATTCAGTTGCTTTACGAATTGCACCGCCCATTCCTTCAGACCCTGGAGTCAATACTAATTCAGCACCATAAGCACGCAATAAATTACGACGTTCAATACTCATCGTTTCCGGCATTACTAGAATTGCTTTATATCCTTTTGCAGCTGCTACCATCGCTAAACCAATCCCTGTGTTACCACTTGTTGGTTCAATGATTGTATCGCCTTCTTTTAATAGCCCTTTTTGCTCAGCAGCTTCGATCATTGCTAGTGCAATACGATCTTTTACGCTACTTCCAGGATTCATAAATTCTAATTTTAAGTATATATCTGCGCTATCTTGTTCTACGATGCGGTTCAACTTAACGATCGGCGTTTTCCCGATTAATTCTGAAACTGACTGTGCCACTCGCATTCCTGTCACTCCTAACACCGAGTATTTTTATTGGTTTTATCTATATTTTAATTTTGTCAGAAAATTCCCTGTTTGTCAATTTATTCGGATGATTGATTAACCATTACTAACGGTTATTATTACAGTCCTTCAATTAGGTTTGTAATATCTTCTTTAGAGAACTTATATCGTTCATTACAGAAATGACAATGCACTTCTGTTTCATCTTCTTCCTCACGAACTTGTTCCAATTCTTTTTTACCTAGACTAATTAACACACTTTCGATGCGCTCGCGTGAACATGTACAATTGAATTGAACATCCATCGTTTCTAACACTTTCACTTTGTCTTCCCCTAGTACTTCATATAGCAATTCTTCTGGCGAAAGACCTTGTTCAATTAATTTTGAAACTGGCGGGATTTTTTGTAGACGTTCTTCAATATATGAAATGGTCTCTTCCTGTGCCCCTGGCATAATTTGCAGAATAAATCCACCAGCTGCCAATATACTGTCATCCCCATTCACAAGGACACCAACTCCAACAGAAGAAGGCGTTTGCTCAGAAACAGCAAAATAATACGTAAAGTCTTCTCCTAATTCTCCCGAAACAATTGGGGACTGCCCAATAAACGGTTCACGCATACCAATGTCTTTAATTACCGTTAAAAACCCTTCTGTACCCACTGCCTGATATACACGTAATTTCCCCTGCTCCGTCGCTTCAAAATCAACATGCGGATTTGTTACATACCCACGTACATCCCCATTTGCATGAGCATCCACTAAGATTGGACCAAGCGGACCATTACCTTCTACCTTAATTGTTAGTTTCTGATCGCCTTTTAACATAGCTCCCATCATTGCACCAGCTGTTAACGAACGACCAAGTGCTGCAGAAGCAGTTCTCCACGTATCATGACGTCTTTGCGCCTCACTTACTGTATTTGTTGTACGCACACTATACGCACGAACCTCTCCATCAAACGCTAACGCTTTTACTAAATAATCTTTCATACTGATTTATTCACCCTTCTCATGTTGTAAATTTGCATTACGTTCATATAACATGTGCAAACCTTTTAGTGTTAAAAACGGATCGACAATATCAATTACATTAGATTCTTCTGCAATTAACTTCGCTAATCCACCAGTTGCAATAACTGTCGGTTCTTGTTTAGCTTCTTCTTTCATGCGCTTCACAATACCTTCCACTTGCCCAACATATCCATAAAGAATGCCTGCTTGCATTGCACTTACTGTATTTTTCCCAACAATACTACTTGGTTTTGTAATTTCAATACGAGGAAGCTTTGCAGCCCTACTGTATAAAGCTTCTGCTGAAATCATAATACCTGGTGTAATTACACCGCCCATATAATGCTTATCCTCATTAATATAGCAATATGTAGTAGCTGTACCAAAATCAACAATAATAAGCGGACTTCCATATAATTGAATACCAGCTACAGCATTTACAATACGGTCCGCCCCAACTTCACGTGGATTTTCGTATTTAATATTTAAACCCGTTTTTATTCCTGGCCCTACTACAAGAGGCTTAATTTTGAAGTACTTTTCACACATGCGCTCTAAAGCAAACATAATTGGCGGTACAACTGAAGAAACAATAATCCCTTTCACATTCTGAAAAGAAAGACCTTCATGCTCAAGTAGTTGTTTCACTAACATACCATATTCATCTTCCGTTTTATGACGATCTGTTTCCATACGCCAATGCTGGCGAAGCTTCCCCTCTTCGAACACACCAAGCACCGCATTTGTATTCCCTACATCCAATACAAAAATCATATTCTCACCACTTATCTTATTTAATCTATATTTGTGCAATATGTACAAAACTTATAATGCCATCATATCATACATACCTATATAATCAGTTTTTCCATCTTTATCATTTTACAAAAAGATTGTTCACTATTTCAATTTTTAATGCAAGGAGAATTCAAATTTATATTACATACAAGCGCACAAGTCCTTCAACATAGAAAAAAGGAGTGACTATTGTCACTCCTTTGTTTCTCCCTTATCCTCTGCGTTTTCATCATCTTTTTTCATTGTGATGTTCACTTTCACATCACCTTCAGAAGATTTTTTACGCTCAGGTAAAGTTCCATGTTCATATAAATGATTGATTTGCTCTGCATCTAACGTTTCTACTTCAAGTAACGTTTTTGCGATAATGTCGAGCTTATCTCGTTTTTCAGTAAGAATTTGTTTTGCACGAGCATAACATTCTTTCATAATGTTTTGCATTTCTACATCGATGTCATGTGCAATTGCATCACTGTAGTTTTGCTCTGAATGGAAGTCTCTTCCTAAGAACACTTGACCTCCTTGTGAGCTACCAAATTGCATTGGACCAAGTTTGTCACTCATACCAAACTCCGTTACCATACGTCTAGCAATACCAGTCGCACGTTGGAAGTCATTATGAGCTCCTGTACTTACTTCTCCAAATACAACTTCCTCAGCTACACGGCCGCCAAGTAAGCCAGTGATTTTATCAAGCAATTCTGGTTTCGTCATGAAGTAACGGTCTTCTTTTGGAAGCATTACTGCATACCCACCAGCTTGCCCACGAGGAACAATTGTTACTTTATGAACGATATCGGCTTCATCAAGGACAACACCAATTACAGTATGGCCTGCTTCATGGAATGCAACGATATTACGTTCTTTTTCAGAAATAACACGACTCTTCTTAGCAGGACCTGCAATAACACGATCCGTCGCCTCATCGATATCAGACATGTCAATTTTCTTCTTATCTTGACGCGCAGCTACTAGCGCAGCTTCATTTAATAAGTTTTCAAGATCTGCACCAGAGAATCCCGGTGTACGAGTTGCAATTGCTCGTAAGTTAATATCCTCATCGAGCGGCTTATTACGAGCGTGGACTTTCAGTACTGCTTCACGTCCATTTACATCTGGACGATCCACTGTAATCTGACGGTCAAAACGTCCCGGACGTAATAATGCTGGGTCAAGGATATCAGGACGGTTTGTTGCAGCGATGATAATAATACCTTCGTTTGCACCGAATCCATCCATTTCAACAAGAAGTTGGTTCAGCGTTTGCTCACGCTCATCGTGACCACCACCAAGGCCTGCGCCACGTTGGCGACCTACTGCGTCAATTTCATCAATGAAAATGATACAAGGAGCATTTTTCTTCGCATTTTCAAATAGATCACGTACACGGGAAGCACCGACACCGACAAACATCTCTACGAAATCAGAACCACTAATAGAGAAGAACGGAACGCCTGCTTCACCTGCAACAGCACGTGCAAGTAATGTTTTACCTGTACCCGGAGGTCCAACTAATAGGACACCCTTTGGAATACGGGCACCAACTTCAGCAAACTTACGAGGGTCTTTTAAGAATTCAACTACCTCAACAAGTTCTTGTTTCTCTTCGTCTGCTCCAGCTACATCTCTGAAGCGTACTTTTTTCTTTTCATCATTGTATAACTTCGCCTTACTTTTCCCAAAGTTCATAACACGGCTACCACCGCCCTGCGCTTGGTTCATTAAGAAGAAGAATAAAATGAAGATAATGACAAACGGAATGATAGAAGTAAAGAATGTTACCCAAGCACTTGTTTCCTCTGCTGGTTGGTACTTCACCTCTACGCCTTGCGCTTTATCATTAATTTTCTTTTGTAATTCTTCAGTATTTGGTGCATAAGTAACAAATTGTTCATCCTTACTAGCAGTACTGAATTGTCCTTTTACTTCAAACACACCATTTTTCGGTTGAAGCTGCACATTGTGCACTTCACCTTTTTCAAGTTTAGTAATGAATTTATCGTAGCTAACTGATGTCGTTTTTTGCGTCGAACCATTAAAATAGCTCACGATTCCAATTACTACTAAGAATATCAGTAAATAAAAGATGGTATTACGGAAGATACGATTCATTCCTAACCTCCTCTCACGGCATAAACACTATAGTAAATCGTAACATAAAAAAACTTTCCTATACAATTATAACGCCTGTATTTAATTAATTTGAGTAAACGCTTGGTTTTAATACTCCTACATAAGGAAGGTTACGGTATTGCTCCTTATAATCTAAACCATATCCTACAACAAATTCATGAGGAACAGTGAATCCAACATAATCTGCTTTTAGGTCTACTTTTCGACCAGTTGGCTTATCTAGTAGTGTAACAATTTTTACAGATTTCGCTTTGCGATATTTAAACAGGTCTACTAAGTAGCTTAATGTAAGACCACTATCAATAATATCCTCAACGATTAAAATATCACGACCTTCTACAGAAGTATCAAGGTCTTTTAAAATCTTTACCTCACCTGTTGAAACTGTAGAATGACCATAGCTAGACACAGCCATAAAATCCATTTCAAGATATGTATCTGTTCTCTTTAATAAGTCTGCCATAAATGGCATTGCACCTTTTAATACACCAATTGCAAGAGGTACTGTATTTTTGTAATCCTCTGCAATGATTGCACCTAGCTCGTGCACCTTTTCTTGTATTTGCTCTTCAGAAATTAATACTTTTTCGATATCTTGATTCATCATTTCATTATCCTCCCGGAAGACTCCTTGCTTTTGTAGTGAATAATCATATATTTATCCTTATTTGCTGTTTCTTGCGAAATAGCAAATGCAGATCGTTTCAACAAGGGAACCCAAATAATATTTCCACTTGCATCACAAACAATCGGCCACTCTTCTCTTTTTTCTTTCGGCACTTTCGCTTCGATAAAAATAGCTTTTATCTTTTTCGTACCACTCATACCTTGTATTGACATGCAATCTCCATTTTCCCGAGAGCGAATAAGAAGAGGATATGATATATCATTATACTTAGCAACAAATACCGTTTCATTCATGTTACTTGGTATCTCCTCATTTATTTCTGCTATAATCTTATCTCCATTCGCTAATGTAACTGCTCCTGGCACTGATAAAGCTTGCGAAAAAGGGAAAACAATTTCTTGCTTAAATCGGAAACTACATTCTTCATATGTACGAACAATTTTCAAACCTTCAGGGAAATCAAGTGAACCTGATGGCTGTGTTCGTTTAAAAAATGCAATTACTTTGTCAATATGTATAGAAGAAAGCGAAGACGGAATCTTATATTCATAAAGATAGTTTAATATTAGTTGAATCCCTCTCCTTTGTAAAGGCATAGACATGGATTCAAAGGCAGGAATTGATAAGACGATATGTTTGTTACTTTTTTTTGTAATTACTTTATTCATCTTTTCAAAAGCTAATTCCTGCAAATATGCCTCATCCTCTTGCATAAGCATACTAAATTTTTGAAATCGCTCATGCACATGCGGATTCTCTTCTTTTAAATAAGGAAGAACATATTTGCGTAATCGATTCCTCGTATATATTTCTTTTTCGTTACTCGGATCCATACGCGGTATGATTCCTAAGCTATTGCAGTAATTAACAATCTCTTCCTTTGTTACCGCCAATAACGGCCTAATTAAATATCCATTATGAAAAGGACGCTTCACAGCAATTCCTGCATATCCTTTCGGAGTGCTTCCTCGTACAAGACGCATTAAAATCGTCTCTACTTGATCATCTCCATGATGTCCAAGAGCTACATACGGTGCATCATATTTCTTCATTATTCTTTCCAAAAATGCATATCGGCATTCTCTAGCAGCCACCTGTGCATTCATTCCATATTGCTGTTGATATTGCGATACATTAATTCTTATTGTTTCGCAAATAACCCCAATCTCCTGGCAAAGATTTTCTACAAATCGTAAGTCTTCGTAGGATTCATCTCCTCTAAACATATGATCCACATGTGCGACTACAATTTTCAATTTCTTCTCTTCCCTTTTCTCTAATAAATAATATAAAAGGGCTACAGAGTCAGGGCCGCCAGAAACTCCTACAACAATTGCCGAATGTTCCTCTAATACATCATGCTGCTTTACAAAATCATCTACTTTTTCAACAAATGTATCTTTCAAATTCGCAATCACCTTTCGTTAAAACCAAACAATAACATAATTTACCTTGCTTATAATGGTACAACTTTTACAAACTTTGTGCAAAAAAAAGGTGTACCAAATTCACATTTTATCTTACATCTCTCCCTATATCTTCATAGGAAGAACGAAACTGCTTCTCTCCATAGAAAAAAAGGCCTAGGAATTACCCTAAGCCTCAGAAATTACGTTAACACTTTTATTGTGCTTGCATACCTACAATTGGAATTGTAGCCCATTTTGGCATATTCTTCTTTACCTTCGCAACGACAATAGTCATATCATCATTGATATATCCATCACCAGAACGAATGACCTCTTCCATAATAATGTCGGCAATTTCTTGTGGATTATCTGTTTGTAGTTCCTTAATTTTACGTTTCATCCACAATTCATGATTTTCTACATGCTGTGCTCCTTCAAAAATCCCATCGCTCATCATAATTAAAATATCCCCTGTTTTTAACTGTTCACCCACAACATCCACTTCAACATCCTCAATAATTCCCATTGGTAAATTACTTGCTTCTATTTTTATAATATTATTTCCGCGTTTTACAAAGCTTGGTGTTGAACCAACCTTCAAAAACTTCGCACTTGCATCCCGTAAATCTACCATAGCTAAATCAAGTGTTGTAAACATTTCTTCTGTCGTTCTCAGAGAAAGAATTGAATTAATAGATTTAATCGCTATCTCTTCATCAATACCGGACTGTAATATTTTTTGCAGTAATTTTACCGTCTCTTTGCTTTCCATATGTGCTCTCTGCCCATTTCCCATCCCATCACTAATTGCAAGAGCATACTTTCCAACACTTAAATCCATCATCGCATATGAATCTCCTGATACAAATCCGCCTCCCTTTGCGGCTGTAGCAAGTCCTGTATCAAGAGAAAACGTTTTTGCAGATCCAAACGATATCATACTATGACCATTCGGATAAGCAGATCGCTCCTCATGTTTCACAACAATATTTTCTTTTAAAATGTCTGAAAGCATTGGCGCGACTAATTTATCACATTCCCCATGCTCATTAGATACTGCTGGAATCATCATTTCAATATCAATATTCCCTCTATCTAAGCAATAAATATCAACGTGCTCGACCTCAACCCCAAAATCCCGGAACGCTTGTAAAATTCGTTCTTCCTGCACTTGGTGATTTTCTCGTTCACGCTGAATTTCTTTTGCGAAATCCTCCATTACTTTCGAAACGCCTAATAATTGTTCCGCAACAATTCTACGATTCTCTCTCATTTGTTTTCGTAATTTTTGCCCTTCATAGAAGTGATCCAATTCGCCAGCTACTAAATCCGTCACTTTTTTCCCTCTGACACAGTGTTTATCCCATTCACGAACCAACTTACGATTATGCTGAAGTGTCCCTTCTTCTGTCTCATTCATAATTTGTTTCATATAGTCATATGTTTTATCAAAGTTCACTACCCAGCATTGATCTTTCTTGAAGCATGTTTGGCATGTCTTCGCTGTAATTGTACTTAAAAATAAATCTGCTTCTGTTTCTCTATCCTCCTCCTCTACATATCCATACACTGAAAAGCTATTAGATAATGCAGAAAATACATTTGCAAACTGATTAATTTTATTTGCTGTAACATCACGCATTCTTCGTAAGTATTGTTGTTGATCATGCGAATGCTCTTGTGTCCCTGGCATAAATTTAGCAATTCGATCCATAATGACCTTTGGTGTTAATAGAAAGAAAATGATTGCCACACCAGATTCGATTAAAGTTGTGACGATACTAGTTTGTTTATCTACATACAACGTAATTAAGCTTGTACCAATCAATAAACCTAGGCTTACCCCAATTCGCTTTCCCTCTTTTAACAATCCACCAAGCAATCCTGAAAAAGCTAATAAGCTAAGCTGAGATAAACTTGCCACATTGGCTAAACTCAATATTAATCCAGTCACGACCCCCACTGTCGAACCAGTAGCTGCCCCTGCGACAAAAGCAAATAATAATACTAAATATCTAGTGAAAATGTGTTGAATAGACGCGTCGTAAATAAACCAATCTGTTGTACCAGTTAGTACAGACGCTAGTAATATGATTAAACAAACGATTTCTTCGGTTTCTAATGCTTGTTGTTTCCCTTTTCTTTCTGTTAACAGCGGTACACTTTGTAAAAAAATCATTGTTAATACAAAGCTAAGTCCCGCTTCAATTGTACTTACGAGTAGATCATACATAGTGACGGTTTGCTGCGCAAAATAAACAACAACAAGATGTGCGGTTAACGCGGAGATAAATACTTGAAATGGTACGAGTCCAACGGTTTTACGTGTGAACCGACTAAAGAAGATATTATAAATGAAGAAAGTAAAGATAGATGCAAAAGTAAAAAGTAAATTGTCTATCGAAACAGAAAGTGCACCACCCATGAGGGCAAGAAACGCAAGCGGCATTTTATCCCGCTTCATTACATAAACAGCAGCAAAAAATGGTAATGCAAACGGTAAAATATTTGTTAATATATATGCTCGTCCCAAAAGAAAACCGATTACAACGATAACAAATCCCCATCTAAAGAAAACATGCTCCAACTTCGCCTTCAATTTGCTTGTCCGCTTTATTGTTCTTAGCTGTCCATCTCCCATCGCTAACGTAGTACCTGTATTCATTGTATTCCTTCCTGCTTTAGGCATATTTTTAACACCACCTGCATAGTTTAATTACTGTCATTATAAAAGATAATTATTGGGATTTTTGTCAAAACAACAGGCATCACTCTTAGAATCGTTCGACTTTTTATTCAAAATAAACCTATATATATACAAGTTATCAAGAAAACACAAGTTATTTGGATTGAATATTCAGAAAACGTAGGATGTTTTTGTAGAAATATTGTATGTATTTATAATTACTTAATAAAAAAAGATCATGCATGTATGCATAATCTTTTTTGGATGACCCGTACGGGATTCGAACCCGTGTTACCGCCGTGAAAGGGCGGTGTCTTAACCACTTGACCAACGGGCCATTAAATAAAATATAGCGGCGGAGGGGATCGAACCCCCGACCTCACGGGTATGAACCGTACGCTCTAGCCAGCTGAGCTACACCGCCATGTCGTCGTATTTAACGGACAATTAGTATCTTATATCAAATTCAATTTAAAGTCAACATATTTCAAAAAAGTTTTTTATTCTTTTTTTAAAATATATTTATTCACATAAAAAAGCACCCCGAGTAGCTTACTCTGGGCACCTCTCTATATGTTAAGAATAAAACGTTCGTTTTATCCGCGACGAGCGCCACGGCCACCACGTTTAGATTCTGTATTACGCTTTAAAGAAGTCAAACGATCTTCACTATCTTTTAAAAAGCGTGCCATTTTTTGCTCAAACGTTTCTTTTTGATTGCCGCCGTTATCACGGCCACCACGGTTATCTTTGTTAAAAGAACGATTACGTTGTGGACGTCCAGAACGTTGTTGGTCACCACCACGTTGGTATTCACCGCGTGGACGATCTCCCTCTGTTCTTTCACGTTCTTTCGCTTTTTTAATAGATAAACCAATTTTGCCATCTTTTTCAACATTAATAACTTTTACTTCTACTTGGTCGCCTACTTTTAAGTGATCGTTAATATCTTTCACATAATTATCAGCAACTTCACTAATATGAACAAGACCCGTTAAGCCTTCTGGCAGCTCCACAAAAGCCCCAAAATTTGTAATACCTGTTACTTTACCCTGTAACTTGCTGCCTACCTCGATTGACATAAAAAAAATGCTCCTCCTTAGTGGTTAAAAAGTCAAATTTTACTTTATTATATATAATCCTAAAATATAGTGTCAATAAGACATACTCTACTTAGAAACAGGAAAAATTATCTCCCCTTTTCCGGAGAAGAAATAATCCCTTCTAGCAATCTTTAAAACGTACTCTTCATCATTTAACTTTTGAACATCATCTTTTAGCTTTTTTTCTTTCTCCGTTAATGAATCCAATTCTTTTTTCATGTCCTTAACTTTTGCTTCTCTTACTTTAATATCATTATTTTGTTGATAAAACGTCACAATAATACTCACAATAATTGTAAAAGCAAAGACAAGAAAAACTGCTAAACGGCGATAAAGTCGTTTCCTGTTTTCATTCGTTTGTATTATATGTTCTTTGACAGGATTTGGATTCTGTTCTTCGATTAATCTTTGTTTCAGTTCCCTCATTTCCGAGGTCCCCCTAACTTCTTTTTTATACGCTCCCAAAATTGGAAGATATGCTCCTTCAATTTCTTTGCACGTTGCAGGAACCCCGCATGTCTCTTTATAAAAAGTGTAACACGGTTAGGGAGAAGTTTCCATATGAGCAAAGCAATAAATCGAACAGGCCAGAAAAAAACTTTCCATACAAAAAGTAATATCCAAATCAAACATTTCCATAATACATGTCCAATTGAAAGCATGATACGAAATAAAAATAATATAAATGCAATAACAAGCTGCGCTATAATAATAACAGGTTTTATCATAAGTAGCTTTATAATTCGAATAAAAAATTGAATCGCTTGTACAAAAACATAGATGAGAACATTTAGCATTTTCATGTACAATGATTTCAATAAGCTTTGATATGCCGCAAAACCACATAGCAAAGCCACAAATACATATACACGTAACTCCGCCTCGTTAACAAGCAATAATACATAAAAGACAAATAATGCTTGGACAATCCAAAATAGTATATCATGTATAAATACAACCCAACGTTTACGCTGCGTACGCTTTAAGAAACGTTGGTATGTATCTAAGGCTGCCCCAATCCAAGCACCCATTCCAATCATCGAAAGCATTGTATACAATTGGACTGTTAAACTCATTTAAATAACTTACTAAAGAAGCCTTTAGCTTTCTCCCCTTGATTCTCATCAATATAAAGTATTTCATGAATTTTTCCTTTAATCGATACAATGCCCTTTTCCACATCTAAATTTTTCATCTGTAAGTTTTGTCCACGAATCGTTAAAAAGCCCATTACGGTTTCTAATAAGAATTCTTCACTATCAAAACTTTCTACTTGTTTTACACCCGTAATATCAATTACACGTCTGCCACGCATAATAATATCATGCTCTACAGAAACATTTTGCTGATTAGAAGACATAGCTGAGTAGCCATTATTCACGCAAATCCCCCCATAGCTTTATACTAGCTAATAGTAATGTATGAGGGGATGAAAAGATTTAGAACAAGCCTTCTTCAGCTTTTACCTTTTCCTCGCGAACGACAGTATACATATTAGCTGCGTCTTCTTTTTTTGTTGTTTCTTTTAATTCATTTACTTTAACAGTTACTACCTTCTGCCCAAAACGAATTGTTAATTCATCTTCCACTTTTACAACAGAACTTGCCTTTGCAGCTTGTCCATTAATTGAAATTCTCCCTTGATCAGCTACTTCTTTTGCCAATGTTCTTCGTTTAATTAAACGTGATACTTTCAAAAACTTATCTAAACGCATTTTATTTCCCCCTTATCGTTTCTCTGTCCGTTTTGCTTCCTCCCACAGAACGTCCATTTGTTCTAATGTTAATTCCTGCATTTCCTTATTCATTTCAGCTACTTTTGCTTCCATGTATAAAAAGCGACCCATAAATTTTTCATTTGTCATATGAAGCGCTTCTTCAGGATCCAATTTATAGTGGCGAGCTATATTCACAAAGGCGAATAATAAATCTCCAAACTCGCCCAGCATTTTTTCTTTATCCATTTTCGCAACTTCTTGCTGGAATTCCTTCCACTCTTCTAATGCTTTATCCATCATTGGTTGTACATCAACCCAATCAAAGCCAACTTTCCCAGCCTTTTTCTGAATTTCATGAGCGCGCATTAATTGCGGTAAGCTTTTTGGAATTCCTGCTAAAACAGATTCTCTTGCATTCCCTTTTTCTTGCTTTTTAATTTCTTCCCAATTTGAAATAACTTCTTCTTCATTATCTACATCTATATCTCCAAATACATGTGGATGGCGGCGCACCATTTTTTCAGATAATGTTCGAATAATATCATCAATAGAGAACCATCCTTCATCCTCTCCAATTTGGGCATGGAGCATAACTTGTAATAATACATCACCGAGTTCTTCAATTAGATGATCACCATCTTCTTCATCAATTGCCTCTAGTACTTCATACGCTTCCTCAATTAAATATTTCTTTAAAGACTGGTGTGTTTGCTTTTTATCCCACGGACAACCATTTGGTCCACGAAGCTCAGCGATAATCTCCCGAAGCACATCAAACTGCTGATATAAGGATGCACGTTCTACAACTGGCGGCACATACACACTCGTTAAGTTATTCAGTTCTGTTTCGTGATCCAACATATATAGTGGTACCTTTTCTACCTGTTCAAAAGATGTCCCCGCTGCTGTTACAATATACACCTCGTACTCGTCATCAGGTAACATTTCCATCAATGTTAATTTCACATCGGATGCAACGAACGCATCATATACTTGGCAAAAAATTAGATGTTGCCGTAATTCTAATTGCCCTCGTTCAAATGATGTAGCATCAATCAATTGAAATCCTTCGATTGGATCTATTTTCAAACTAGCAAACATTGGATCCAAGAAGCTTTGTCCACCTTCAATTCGAACTTCAACCTGTGCATCTTTTCCTTTTTGTAAAAGCAACTGAACAGTCCTTTCCGCAACAAGCGGATGACCTGGTACAGCATAAATGATGTCTGCATCTTGTGCTTTTTCTAATAATGTATTTGCAATTGTTTCATATACAATCTCAAATGTATCATGCGCTTCATATACATCATCAAAAGCAGTATATTTAATTCCTTCTTTTTCTAATTCTTCTATAACCGGATGTTCCTTTGTTCGTACATACATGTGAGTTGCTTCTTTTATTTTCCGGTATACACCCATTGTTAACTGATCTAACTCACCAGCACCTAATCCTAAAACAGTAATTACTCCACTCACAATCCTTCACCCCTATCCGCTCTTTTTTAAAGAGTCCTTTACTTTGTCTCGCTTCATAAAAGTTCCTAATTCCTCTTTTGTAAAAACATGCATTTTCAAAATCAAGAATACATATATTAAACCGCCAATCACTACACCTAATAGTGCCTCAACTGTCGCCATTCCTCTGTATCCTTCCTCTACTAATCCAACGCCTTCAGACATACGCATAAATATCATTAATATAAAAGTCATACCTAATCCACTGGCCATTACACCAAATATATTTTGTTTATAAATGATTGGTTCTCCTACAACTCGAATAAGTAGTGCACTATTTAAAAAAACAATGCCCATAAGTGCGATTAAAGTTGCAATCGCTGCTCCTGTTACACCAAAATGTGGCATTAGCATATGATTTAGCAGCAATTTTAAGCAACCTCCAAATATAACAAACAGGGCTGGCTTCAATGCTTGTCCCAATCCTTGTAAAATAGAAGCCGTTGTAATAGATAATGAACTAAATAAAATGGAGATAGCTAATATAGCTAGCACACCTGATCCATCACTATTTTCAAACAACATAATATTTGTTGGCTTAATAATACAAGCTAACCCAAGTGCTGCTGCAGATCCAATTACAACTGTAATTTTCAACGCTAACTGCACCTTATCTCGAATAAACGAATGATCTCCTCTTTCTTTCGCTGCCGTAATAATAGGAATAAGCGAAAGTGAAAATGAAGTCGTTATAACTGTACCGAGTTGCATTAAAGGGATACTTCTATCATAAATACCTTTTAATACCTTTGCGGTTTCTGACTGTTCTCCTGCATGAATAAGCAAAGTATAAAACGAAACTGAATCTGCCATTTGGATAAAAATTAATACTAAATTACTAACACAAATGGCTATCCCTTGCCAAAAAAGAACTCGAATTAGCTTTTTCTTATTTCTTATCCTTTTCCATCCTTGCAAGAAGATCGAACGAAAATCATGACGCATATACCATAAAAGCACAACGATACCAATAAACCCACCTGCAATCGATCCTAACATTGCTCCTGCACCAACCGTATATAAATCAAACTCGTGAGCTATAAGGAACATTGACAAAAATACAATGATTGAAACACGAATTGTTTGTTCGATCACCTGTGAAATAGCTGTTGGCATCATATTATTAAATCCTTGAAAATATCCTCTTGCTACAGATAAAAAAGGCATTAATAAAAATGAAAATGAAATAACCCGTAGCAACTTATCTAAATGCCCATCGCCCATGGCCGATGCAATCGTATGAGCACCAAAAAACAATATAAAAAAGCCTATACAACCGATACCTAATAAAAACCAAAAGGAAACACAAACAATCTCTTCCGCTTCTTTTGGCTTACCCTGCTCCAAACGTTCCGCCACCATTTTAGAAATAATAATCGGAAAGCCATAGGTAGCTAGAATTAAGCAAAATCCATAAAAGGGATAAATTTGTTGGTAAATATAAAACCCAACATCTCCCGCTATATTTTGATATGGAATACGGTAAAAAGCGCTTAATACCTTCGTAACAAAACTTGCAATTGTTAATATGATAGCCCCACGCCAAAAGGCCTGATATTTCTTCGCTTCCATACAAAAAAACTCCTTTTTCTATTCTCACCCCTCGTATTATATCACAAAGAAAAAAGCAGGATTCCATTTCACTTTATCCTGTTTTTTTGCAGGCAGTATCCCTATCCATAAAAGCCTGATTTGTGAGGACTAATAATCAGTATGAATAAATCATTTCTTTGTTCAATAAAAAAAGGTAGCAAAGTGCTACCTTTTCACAAACATTAATCCTATCTACAAATAAGAATCCCATTTTCTCATAAAAAAATATCATAACTAAGAAAGATTGCTACTTATAAAAACTCTATTCCTCTACTGCTCCATTTGCTTCGCTAAAAAGCTTGCTGCAGTATTTACCGCTTTATGTTCTACCTCGCTTATAATTGCATCTTTCGAAAAGATGATAACAGCTCCAATGGGGTCCCCATTTGCGACAATAGGACCGACCGTATAAGAGTTGACCTTTTCCGTTACTCCATCAATAATTGAAATTTCGCTTTCGTCTGTCATAATAACGGACTTCCGCTCTTCCATTGTCTTTTCAACTAAATCACCAACACTTTTATTTAAGTATTCTTTTTTAGATACTCCCGCTACAGCGATAATTGAATCACGATCGCATACGAGTACATTATGCCCTAAGCTATCGTATAAAGCATCAGCATATTCTTTTGCGAAGTCACCTAATTCGCTAATTGGAGAATATTTTTTCAAAATCACTTCTCCATCGCGATCAACAAAAATTTCTAGTGGATCTCCTTCTCGAATACGTAAAGTTCTACGGATTTCTTTCGGAATTACCACCCTACCTAAATCATCAATTCGACGTACGATTCCAGTTGCTTTCATTCTAATGCTGCCTCACTTTCTACTGATGATGAAAGTGGTGAATTTACCTGTTCATGTAAAAATCACCAACTGTTAAACATAGTATTTTACACATTAGTTCTTCTATGCACGCCGAATTGGATTTTTTATTTTGTTTTAAGCATTTATTACTTCTTTTTTTACGTCTGGCAGGCCTTTTAATAAATTTTCAGCAATCGTTAACCATTTTGATGTCTCTAATCCATTCGTTTTCATAACAATTTTCAAACGAGAACCTTCCATACCAAGACCAATCATGCGACCAAAGCTATTTCCGAGCATAAATAGTTTTCCGCCATCAATATTTTGGCTTGCTTGTTCTGAGAATAAGAATGTAACCTCAAATTTCGTTTGTTTAATTAACTCAATTTGTTCTTTCGTTGCCAGCACCTTAATATTCGCAATTTGTAATAGATATCCAACCTCTTGTGGATAATCACCAAATCGATCGATCATCTCTTCTTGCAACTCTTCAATGTCCTCAATTGTAGAAACACCTCTAAATTGTTTGTACATCATAATTTTTTGTTTACTATCTGAAATATAAGCGTCTGGCAAGTATGCATCCACTTCTAAATCAATTTCAACATCAATCGTATTCTCAATTCCTTGCGTTCCCTTACGTTGTTCAATTGCATCTTTTAACATTTGTGAATATAAATCAAATCCGACGGAATCAATAAATCCATGTTGCTCAGCTCCTAACAAGTTACCAGCGCCACGAATGGATAGATCTCGCATCGCAATTTTAAATCCTGATCCAAGTTCTGTAAATTCCTTAATTGCTTGTAAACGTTTCTCAGCAACTTCTGATAACACCTTATCACGCTTATATGCAAAATATGCATAAGCAACGCGATTTGAACGTCCTACGCGCCCACGAAGCTGATACAATTGCGATAATCCCATACGATCCGCATCAAATACAATTAATGTATTTACATTTGGAATATCAACACCTGTTTCGATAATCGTTGTACTCACAAGAACATCATGCTGTCCCTCTAAAAACGATAGCATAACAGATTCTAGCTCGCTCTCGTTCATTTTTCCATGCGCATACGTCACACGTGCATCTGGAACTAACATGGAGATTTCGTCTGCTTTTCTTTCAATGTCTTCCACACGATTATATAAGAAGTAAACTTGACCACCTCTTGCAAGTTCTCTTTCTATCGCTTCTCGAATTAATCCTGGATTATACTCAACTACATATGTTTGGACTGGGAAACGATTTTCTGGTGGTGTCTCAATAACAGATAAATCTCGTACACCAAGCATAGACATATGAAGCGTACGCGGAATCGGTGTTGCAGTTAATGTTAATACATCCACATTCGCTTTCAATTGTTTAATCTTTTCTTTATGCGTAACACCAAATCGTTGTTCCTCATCAATAATAAGTAGACCTAGATCTTTATACGTTACATCTTTAGATAAGATACGGTGCGTTCCAATAACAAAATCAACTGTTCCATCTTTCAAACCTTTAATCGTTTCATTTTGTTGTTTTCTAGTACGGAACCTGCTTAACAATCCAATATTAATTGGATAGTCTTGAAAACGCTCTCGAATTGTTTCATAGTGTTGTTGCGCAAGAATTGTTGTCGGTACTAAAATCGCAACTTGCTTTTCATCCATAATCGCTTTAAATGCTGCACGAATAGCCACTTCCGTTTTTCCATATCCAACATCACCACAAAGAAGTCGATCCATTGGGCGTCCACGTTCCATATCTTTCTTAATTTCTTCAATAGAACGCAATTGATCCTCTGTTTCTTGATATGGGAAAGATGATTCGAACTCCTGTTGCTCTGCAGTATCCGGTGTATATGCATATCCTTTTGAAGCTTCACGTTCTGCATATAATTTAATTAAATCATCCGCAATATCTTGTACAGATTTTTCTACTTTTGTTTTTACCTTTTTCCAATCATTACCACCAAGTTTATAAACTTTCGGATCTTTTCCTTCTGAACCTACATATTTTTGCACTTGGTCAATTTGTTCAATTGGAACATATAACTTATCGTTACCTTGATATTTAATGTTCAAGTAATCTTTATGGACACCATTAATTTCTAACGTTTCAATTCCTAGGAATTTACCGATACCATGATTTACATGAACAACGTAGTCTCCAACCTTTAATTCCGAATAACTTTTAATTCGCTCTGCATTCGATAGTTTTTGCTTACGCTGTGATTTTTTTACCTTTTTATGAAAAAGCTCTTTCTCTGTAATAACAACAAGCTTTTGCATCGGCATTTCAAATCCTGCATGCAAATCACCTACAGCAATTTGCAGGCGCCCAGGGAGTAATATATCTGTAGATTCTACAATATCTGCTTCAATATCATAATCACTTAAAATATGTTGTAATTTCTTTGCACGTTCTTCATCCGTCCCAAGTACAACCGTTGTAAAATGTCCCTCATTCCATCTATCAATTTCGGTTTTTAACAGCTGCATTTGTCCATGGAAATCCTGCATTGTTTTACACGTTACATTTACAATATTTTGCGGGTGTGTATGTGCAATGTGACGTAGAAACAATGTTAAATACACAAAACTTCTTTTTTTATGGTGTAGGAACTCTTCAAATGAGTGAGAGAACACTAAATCTTGAATAATTGCCCCTTCACTAAGAAGTGATGTATACCATTCTGCTTCTTCCGTTTCAAGATGTGATGCAGTCTCTTGAATACGAGAAATCTCATCTAAAATAACCACGCCGTTTTCAGGTAAATAATCTATTAGACTAGCGGGTTTTTTGTAGAAGATAGATAAATATTTAAACATTTGCTCGATGCTCTGACCATTTTTCAATATTTCTATCTCATGACTAACCGTTTCAAGTACCGCTGTCTTAATTTTGTCATCAGAGAGCTTTTGTATCGTCTTCCTTAAACCTTTTTCAAGACTCTCTATCCCTGAACTTAGTTCTTCTCCCGAAAATAGAAACTCTGTTGCAGGACCAAATTTAACACTTTCCTTTTTATCTTGAGAGCGTTGTTCTTCTACATCGAATAATCGAATAGAATCTACCTCTGTATCAAAAAATTCAATACGGAACGGTAGTTCTTCAGTTAATGGATAAATATCCAATATCCCTCCGCGTAAACTAAACTCTCCTGGAGCCTCTACCATCGACTTACGCTCATAACCAATATGATGTAATGTATGGAGCAGTGCATCTAAATCAATCTCTTGCCCTAGACTGATTTCAATTTGCTTTTGCTTCCATAATTCTTTTATTGGTAAAAATCTACGTAGTCCAGCAACGGGGACAACAATGATACCATTCTCTCCCCTAGCTAAACGATTTAATACTTCGATACGTTGCGCCTTAAGTTCAGGGCTGGCAACCCCAATCTCCGACGCAATTAATTCATTAACTGGATATAGCCACACATCTTTTTCACCAAGCAGTGATACTAAATCTTCATATACTTTTTGTGCTTGATATAAATTGTGTGTCACAATAAGCTGTGACTGCTTTGTTTTTTTATATAAAGCGGCCATTAATAAAGAACGAGAAGAGGTTGCCATCCCTGATACGAGTTGCTCCTTTAGCCCTTCTTCTAAACCATTTATAATGGATTCAATTTCTTTATTTTTATAAAATTGCTCTAATAACCCTATCATTTTCAAAACTCCTCTCAACATAAAGAGCAAGTTAATATTATTTTTATGCAAATATTTTGGAAAAAGAAAACAGAAAAATGCTTTGGGCATGCCAAAGCGACAACATTTTATTGCAGAAATTTTTCATATTCATAGTACTCAGGATAAGATGCGAGCGTTTCTTGGCATGATTCACAAATTGTTTTTATATATATATTTCCATTTTCATGAAAATGAATCATATCCAATTTTTCTTGCTCTGTTAGTTGAAACAAAACGTTGCTATATACTTTTTCTGCGGTAATGGAACCTACGTTACATCCACAATGCCTACAATAATAATGTCCTTCCATACTATCCTCCTAAGTGTACAATTATTAGTAGTATGGATAAAAACATTATAAAATATTCCAGTTTGTGAGATTAACTATTAAAAGTATTCATAATTTGAAGAAACGGTTTCTTTAACCACTCTTCACATGCATCCGCAGCGTTTTCAATGGAATGATTCACATCAGGCATTTCTTCTGCTGTAAAACGCCCTAATACATAATCCACTACCTTCATGCCATTTTTCGGACGATCAATACCCATACGAATACGCTGAAATTCTTGCGTTCCTAAATGAGTAATTGTTGACTTTACACCATTATGTCCGCCTGCACTACCTTTCATACGAAGACGCAATTTACCTACAGGAATATCCAGATCATCATACATGACAACAAAGTCTTCCACATCAATTTTATAATAATCCATAAGAGGACGAATACTTTCCCCAGATAAATTCATGTACGTAAGTGGCTTTAGTAAAATTACTTTCTCTCCATTAACAAATCCTGCCCCAAATAAACCTTTAAACTTTTGTTCATTTAAAGAAATGCTCCATCGCTTTGCAAGTTCATCAATCGCCATAAATCCGATATTATGCCTTGTTAATTCATATTCTCTACCTGGGTTCCCAAGTCCTACTATTAATTTCATTCTTGTACCACTACTTTCTTTTTACGATACGAAAAGACGTAACCAAATTTGGTTACGTCTCATTCTATCCAATTAATTGAATAATACACTTACAGATTCTTCTTCATAAACGCGAATAATTGCTTCCCCGATTAATGGAGCAACAGAAAGCTCGTGTACTTTATCAATTTTCTTCTCTTCTGGCAATACGATAGAGTTCGTTACAACTAACTCTTTAATATTTGAATTTTGAATACGCTCAATTGCTGGACCAGATAGAACTGGGTGTGTACAGCAAGCATATACTTCAGAAGCACCGTTCTCAACAAGAGCATTTGCCGCTAATGTAATTGTACCAGCTGTATCAATGATGTCATCAATTAAAATTGCTGTCTTACCTTCGATATTACCGATAATATTCATTACCTCTGCTACGTTCGGACGCGGACGACGTTTATCAATAATAGCGATTGGTGCTTTTAGGCGATCTGCCATCTTTCTTGCACGTGTTACACCACCATGGTCAGGAGATACGATTACGATATCTTTAAGGCCTTTTGTCTCAAAGTAATCAGAAAGAATCGGTACACCCATTAAGTGGTCGATTGGGATATCAAAGAACCCTTGAATTTGTGGAGCATGTAAATCTAGAGTGATTACACGAGTTGCACCTGCTGTTTCAAGCAAGTTTGCTACAAGCTTTGATGTAATTGGTTCACGAGAACGCGCTTTACGGTCTTGACGCGCATAACCATAATAAGGAATAACAATGTTAATTGTTTTTGCAGATGCACGTTTTAATGCATCAATCATAATAAGTAATTCCATGATATGTTCGTTTACTGGGAAGCTTGTAGATTGAATAATGAATACATCGCAACCGCGAATACTTTCTTCAATGTTAATTTGAACTTCTCCATCACTAAAACGGTCAACAGAACATTTCCCTAACCCTACTCCAATATGCTTTGCAATTTGCTCAGCAAGTTCCTTATTAGAGTTTAAAGAGAATACTTTCAAATTAGAATTTAGATATTGAGTCGACATCTAGATTAACCCTCCACATTATGATTTTTTCTTATTCAGCAATTGATCAACATAGTCTTCTTTGTTAACTTGACGTGCACGTGCAATTGATAATGCTTTTGATGGGACATCCTCTGTAATTGTAGAGCCTGCCGCCACATAAGCACCATCTTCAACTGTTACAGGAGCAACAAGGTTCGAATTACAACCAATAAATACGCCATCTCCGATAACTGTTTTAAATTTATTCTTGCCATCGTAGTTCACCGTAATTGAACCACACCCAAGATTCACTTCTTCTCCAATTTGTGCATCGCCAATATAACTTAAGTGTGAAGCTTTACTTCTATTACCAAAAACAGTCTTTTTAATTTCTACGAAGTTTCCAACGCGTACTTCATCACCAATGACTGAATCTGGGCGAATGTGTGCAAATGGACCAATCGAAACTTCTGTACCAACCTTGCTGTCGTGTACAGTAGATTGACGAATTGTTGTCTGGTCTCCAATTTCACTATCGCGTATTACTGTATGCGGGCCAATTTCACAATCAGAACCAATTACAGTTTTCCCCTCAATAATCGTTCCTGGATGAAGAACTGTATCACTGCCAATAATTGCATCCGCAGAAATGTATGTGTTACTTGGATCGATAATTGTAACACCATTCACCATATTCTTACGGTTGATACGATTTTTCATAATAATTTCCGCTTGCGATAGAGCGACTCTGTCGTTAACACCTAACGTTTCATCGAAATGCTCCGTTTGATAAGCTGATACAATCTGCCCTTCGTTTTTCAAAATTTCAATTACATCTGGAAGGTAGTATTCACCTTGTACGTTGTCATTTGAAACTTTAGAAAGTGAGGCAAATAGTGCTTTATTATCAAAACAATACGTACCTGTATTGATTTCTTTAATAGCTAGCTCTACTTCATTTGCATCTTTATGCTCAACGATTTTTTCAACATGACCACTTTCATTACGAACAATGCGGCCATATCCAGCAGGTTCTTCTATGTATGCCGTTAGCACTGTCGCCTTCGCCCCTGCTTCTTCATGATGCTTTAACAATGCTTCCATTGTTTCTGCAGTTATAAGCGGTGTATCACCACAAATAACTAAAGTTGTTCCTTCTTCATTCGCAAGTACATCAGCAGCTTGATCAACAGCGTGTGCTGTACCAAGTTGTTCTGCTTGTAATGCAAACTCACTTACGTTCCCTAGTTGTTCTTGTACTTTTTCAGCACCATGTCCAACTACCGTTACAAGTTTCTGCAATCCTAATTGAGATACTTGATCGACTACATGCTGCACCATTGGTTTTCCGCATACAGGATGAAGCACTTTGTATAGCTTTGACTTCATACGTGTGCCCTTACCTGCAGCTAGAATCACTGCAAATCTGTTTGACATATAGACCCTCCATCGCAACCTATTTATCCATTAAAGATATTATCCTAAATCTTTATATATTTCAAGAAACACAGCATAACTATTAAATTTTACCATACTTCTTATAAGATGTTTTACTCTTTAGTATCTTTTTTCAGAAATAAGCTATACTATTTTATATGATTTTAAACAAATTAGAAGTTTACATATAACGAGGACAATAGTGGAAGCTTTAATTAATGGAAATCTTCATCCAAAACAAGTACTGTATAAGTACAAATTGAAAAACCAACATAAAACCTTTCTTTTTAGGTGGGAGAGAGCATCCGATCATGCATAGAAGCGGTCAGATCCTTTTCCTGCCCCATGCCAAGTTAAAATAAAAAGAGAAAACGAGTGCAAGTCACCTTTTATTCTTCATAGCAGCAACTTATATGTTAGAAAAAATTTTATTATAAAAATATAATGATATTAAATCAATTAAACTTTTGCAGGTAGATTATCCTCTGCCTAATTTCTTTTCTCACCATTTCACCTTAAGGCTATATATCAATACCACAGATAACTAAATAATAAAAAACAAACTCCTGTAAGTGTTTACAGGAGTTTGTTGCAAAATTATAGAGCTCTTTTTATTAGAGCCCTTTTTATTCGAATTTTACGAAGCTCCAGCTTCTTCAAACTCAACTTCTTCTAATTCGCCTAAACGGTGATACTCAGTTAAAACCGCATCTTGAATTTTAGAGCGTGTGTTAGAATTAATTGGATGTGCAATGTCACGAAATTCTCCATCTGGAGTACGTTTGCTTGGCATTGCTACAAATAATCCATTATTGCCATCAATTACACGAATATCATGAACAACAAATTCATGGTCTAGGGTAATAGAGGCAATTGCTCTCATACGGCCTTCTGTGTTTACGCGGCGTAATCTTACGTCAGTCACTTCCATCTTGTGTTCACCACCCTTTTCTAAATAAGCGATATATTTGTATAAATTCCACAAATTTTCTATTTTCCCTCTAATTTTTTAAAAATTTTTAAGATAAAATTTTTTATTTTAATGGAATATGAGAATTAATTGGAGATATCGCTTACAAAAGTTTATTTTATAAGAGCGATTACTTCGATTTCGACAGAAACATCTTTCGGTAATCTTGCAACTTGCACACAAGAACGCGCTGGTTTATGTATGGAAAAATAAGAGCCGTACACTTCGTTTACAGCATTAAAATCATCCATGTCTTGCAAGAATACAGTTGTTTTTACAACTGTATCGAATGACGCACCAGCTTCTTCTAATACAGCTTGTAAATTTTGAAACACTTGCTCTGTTTGTACTTTTACATCACCTGTTACAAGTTCTCCACCTGCTGTTAATGGAATTTGTCCTGAGCTATAGAACATATTATTTACAATAATTCCTTGTGAATATGGCCCAATTGCTTGTGGTGCCTGATTTGTTTGAACGACTTTCATACTTCTCACCCTTTTATTATTTTATTTTTACCATCAAAATGCCCATACAAACTTAGTTTCATCTATTCTAAAATAAATAGAATGCACTGTGCTAGTAGGCGGTAAGACTCTAATGATATAAGAAAAGACTTACCGCCTACTAGCACTTTCATTTACAAAAAAAGATAAAGCCTTTTGCTTTACCTTTTTATTCACCTTCTATGAGCCCTTCATCAAATGGTGCAAGTGAATAATTCCCTCTTTCCACCTGAATGGTTTTGTTCTTTATATCTACTTCTGATAAACGAATTAACGAAACAAAGTTATTAATCAGTCTTTCTTCGATATCTGTAGATTCTACTAATACACCAATTCCAACTACATTCGCTTTAAACTCTTCTAGCATACTAATCATGCCTTGAATCGTTCCTCCAGCTTTCATGAAGTCATCAACAATTAAAACATTAGCTCCTTCTGGAAGACTGCGCTTCGCTAAAGTCATTGTTTGAATACGCTTAGATGAACCTGATACATAGTTAATACTAACAGTTGGTCCTTCTGTTACCTTATTGTCTTTTCTTGCAATTACTACTGGCACATCTAAATAGTTGGCCACTGCGTAAGCAAGTGGGATCCCCTTTGTTGCTACCGTCATAACCGCATCAATTGATTGTCTTGCAAAAACAGAAGCAAATAAACGCCCTGCACCATTAATATGACGAGGATTACTTAAAAGATCCGTCATATATAAGTATCCACCTGGTAAAATACGATCTGGATTTTCAAATAAGTTACACAGCTCGTTAATAATCAGATTCGCCTCTTCTTCACTTATATATGGAATATATTTCACTCCTCCTGCTGCTCCTGGTATCGTTTGCAATGTGCCGACCCCTTGTTGCTCAAACGTTTGCTTAATAATAACTAAATCTTCACTAATAGAAGATTTAGCAGATTGATACCTTTCAGCAAAAAAAGTGAGAGACACTAGCTGACGAGGGTTTTGTAGCAAATAATAAGTCATATCGACTAACCTTGTACTTCGTCTAATTTTCACACTCTCACCTCAAATCACGAATATTCTAAACAAATAATAACTTATTATACGTCTTTATTCAAGCGTTTCTCGCTCTCCTAATAGACGTACTGCATATACTTGTTCGCAAAAACCTTTCAAACCATTATAAATACGATGCATGCGTGAATCATGATGTACAAGCCCAAACACAGTTGGACCACTGCCGCTCATTAAAACGGCATCTGCGCCAAAGCGCTTCATCTGTGCCTTAATACGAGCAACTTCAGGGTGCATTTCAAACGTCACATCTTCTAATACATTTCCAACTGCATTACATATTCCTTTATAGTCACCTTGATTAATCACTTCAACCATTTTCTCTACGTTTGGATGTGTAACACGATTTAATTGTAAATTTCCATATACGTCAGCAGTAGATACACCAATATGTGGTTTTGCTAAAATTACCCAACAAGAAGGAGGTGTCTTGATATGCTCAATTTTTTCTCCTCTTCCTGTAGCAATTGCTGTTCCTCCGTACACACAAAAGGATACATCTGATCCAATTTCCGCACCAAGTTCTGCCAATTCATCTATTGTAAGACCTAAGTTCCACAGCTTATTAAGGCCACGTAATGTAGCAGCCGCATCACTGCTTCCACCTGCCAATCCTGCTGCTACTGGAATTGTTTTTTCAATAGCAATAGATACACCTTGCTTCACCTTAAACTTCTTTTTTAATAATTTTGCTGCTTGATAAGCTAAATTACGTTGGTCGTCTGGGACATACCGATTATGGGATACAATTTCAATACGGTCTTCTAATAATTCTGTTAGCTCTAAACGATCCGCTAAATCAATTGTTGTCATAATCATTTTTACTTCATGATAGCCGTCTTGTCTTTTTCCCAGTACATCTAACGACAGATTAATCTTTGCTGGTGCTTTCACTAGTAGCTTCAATCTATTCACCCACTCTATGTACTCAATCTTTTATCGTTTATTTTACCATAAATTTATAGTAAGACGATGACACTTCCCTAATTATAACGAAAAGCATTCAGAATGAAACTACTTATACAAAATGATGACACCTTTTAGCGTGCAAAAAGCCGAGGAGTTTCTCCTCGGCTACCGTAGCATAGAAGTTATCTTACAACTACTGGTTTTGTTTCATTAATTGCTGCTCTGCAATCTCAATGGCCCGTTTCACCATATTACCAGCATCTTTCGCACGAATTCCGCCCCATCCTTCTTTCTGAACAACATCATAAAATCCAAGCTCCTTTGCAAGCTCTTCTTTAAACTGATTTGACATGACTCCTCTTCGTCTACTCAATGCAGGGTCCCTCCTTATTTTGCTACGGTATAGTTAGTATGCAAAATAATATATCGTTTCATTTATGGGAATATATGTAACAACAAAATACTTATCCTAAAATAACCTCATTATGAGGATCATCATAAAACGTTAATTCTACTGTCTCTGTTAAAACATCTGCATAGCTATACGAAACACGCTGCAATGTATCTTCCTGTTGATCTAGCTGTACAACAAATACAGAGCGATATGTCTCTGCCAGCACACCGGATTGTTCCACCGTCTTTCTTCTTCCACTATTCGCCTTTAACATAAGGCGCTTTCCAAGATGATGGTCTAGTTCGCTTTTAATTTCATCTAAACGTTTTGACATATACCATGCTACACCTCGCTGTAATTTAGATTGAATACTTAAAAACACGATATATCTATCCCAATATTAATCGCAAGTAACAGATAATATAGTTACAAGAACCTAATGCGTTCGAATAGATAGAAGAAATACTATATTGTAAAAGTATCATTGTATAGTCTGTACGTTCTTACCTTTTTTTATCCAAACTCTTTCAAATCATTATTTATACACCTATCGCTTACTAAGCTAACTAAAACCTTCAAAAAAAAGCAAGGCACCCATGTACCTTGCTTACTCATCATAATATTGAAAGGGCAATCCAGTTCGCAAAATCCCCCGTGTTTCAATCCCACCAAGGCCCTTTTCACCAGTAATCGTATTACGTACAACATCCCATACATTTACGCGTTCCATAAAAGAAGTAAAACTGATTTTCCCTACTACATAAACGGGATCTAAAGCATGAATGTTAATTCTAGAGGGGGAACTGGCAAAATTGGCGCCAGCCCGAATCAACGCCTCAAAATGAGATTGACATGCCCCAGCAAAAATAACAAGCTGATCTAATGATGGATATTTCTTTCGCACTTCTCGAACAGCCTGTACAAAATGTCTAGAATGACGATAAGCAGCTAAATCCCCCATCAATCCCTTTGACTTGGTATACGCATCATGACCTGTTATTACTAAAATATCAGGGCGAAAATGATCAATCAAATCGACTACTTTTTCATGCATTTCTGTTTCTTTACAATGAACACCTTGAACCGGAACACCTATCTTGGTATATAAATCTAAACACTTTCGTAAATATAATGGGTCTCCATCTATATGCAAAACCCGCCCTGGCATTTGAAAATAATTGACTTCACTCGTATATCCACCTGTAGAAGTATGTTCATGGCGCTGCTTCATCAACACATAATCTTGCTGAAATAAGCGATATGTGCGCTCCATTGTTTCCTTTTCACGTTTTGCTCTTTTTTTATATTCGCGCTGATCAACGAGAATTAAATCTTCAAGCGGCGCATCTGCTACAAGCCTAACTTCTTCACCAAACAATATTGCCATTTCACCTTTTATTTCTGTAATCCGAAAAAGAATATCTCGATTATACGAATGTCGTTCTACTAGATCTCCAACATGTACAGCCATTATCCTACCTCCAAACCCATTAGGCCATCTCACTAACCATCTTCTGTTCTTAACGTATGAGTTCAGAGTGGAAAGGGTGACAAAAAAGACAGCTCAATTGAGCTGTCCCTTTATTGCTTATCTAGCTATTTGCAATCAGCTATCCTCATTCATTAAAGTTTTACTTTATGAGGAACTAATGCATTACTTAATGCTGCAAATTCTTCAATTGATAATGTTTCGCCTCGTCTTTTCGGATCAATTCCTACCTCTGTTAAAATACGATCTAATAACTCTTTATCTTTTGGGAAACCATTTAGGTTATTTGATAAATTGTTCATTAAAGTCTTACGACGTTGTGCAAAACTTGCTCGTACTACCTCAAAGAAGAATTTCTCATCTTTTACTTCAACAATCGGCTTTGGACGTTTTAGAAGACGAATAACCGCTGAATCTACATTCGGTTGTGGTACAAATACCGTACGTGGAACAGTCATAACTGTCTCTACTTCAGTATAATATTGAATTGCAATAGATAAAGAACCGTAATCTTTCGTTCCTGGTTTAGCGGCTAAACGATCTCCTACTTCCTTCTGCATCATAACAACAAATCCACGAACTGGTAACTTTTCTTCAAGCAATTTAAATAAGATTGGTGTTGTAACATAGTACGGTAAATTAGCTACTACCATTACGTCTTGTCCTTCTTCAAATTGTTCTTTGAATACTTCATGCACATCTGCTTTTAAAACATCTTTATTAATGACAGTTACATTACCATAAGGAGCTAATGTCTCATCTAAGATTGGTAATAATCGCTGATCAATTTCGAAAGCTACTACTTTTTTCGCACGTTTTGCTAATTGCTCTGTTAACGCCCCAATACCAGGACCAATTTCAATTGCTCCACTCTCTGATCCGATTTCTGCATAATCTACAATACGATTTAATACATTTGTATCAATTAAAAAATTTTGTCCTAGACTTTTTTTGAATGAAAACCCGTACTTTTCAACAATATCTTTTGTACGATTCGGTGTTGCGATATCCTTCATTTCTTTTCCTCCTGTAATACTTTTTTATAAGCTTCCGCAAATGCTTCTTTTGAAATTTGAAACACTTGTAAACGTTTATGTAACTGCTTTGCATTTGTATAACCAATCTTTAATAGCTTACCCATTCTTTCCCTGCGGCTTTTTGCCATTTCTCCGCCCACTAAGCCAGCATCTACTAAGTCGCTCCAACTAATTTCGCTCATATAAGCTTCCATTTCCTCATGAACATTTTCTAAAGCACGGCGAATGGATTCATTAGAAGCATGTTCTATGCCGACGCCTTTTTTCCTTTTAGCAAGTGCTTCCTCTTTTGGTAAAAAAGCATGTTTACAACCTGGAACTTTCTCAGAAATAATTTTCCGAATACGTTCTCCTGGATAATCCGGGTCTGTCAAAATAATAACGCCCCGTTTTTGCTGTGCTAATTTCACCTGCTCAATAACATGATCACCGATTGCTGAACCGTTCGTTTCAATTGTATCTGCATCAACAGCACGCTTAATCGCAACTGTATCATCTTTACCTTCTACAACGATAATCTCTTTAATTTTCATGCCTGCCTCCACACTCATTTCGTCTCTACTTAGTAAAACAAAAAAACGAATACTTTTCCATTATTATTTTCCCATTCATACAATTTAAAAAGCAGAGGAGAAAAAAACCCTCTGCCTACCATTCTTATTGTAACACTTTACTCTTTACTTGTTTTCTTCTCCCCGAGTATACCTGTGCCTCAGTGGGTATTAACAAATCTATTCTGTGTCCCCAGCAAAGCCATCTCTATAACCTTCTATCCAAACCTTTGTACCAAGTGGAATAACACAAGAATCAACAGTGATTCATTTCATATTAAGACCAAGAAATTATATCCATCTGCACTTACAACCTTCATTGCAACACTTTTACTTACTCTCAGCCCCATTAACATGCTTTTCTTATCAAGACCCATAAGAAGATGCCCCTTTTCCTCAACTATATAAGTAAAAATTGAAAAATCGACATAAAACCTTTCTTTTTAGGTGGGAGGGAGAATCCGGCCATGCATAGAAGCGGTCAGATCCTTTTCCTGCCCCATGCCAAGTGAAAACAAAGAGAGAAAATAAGTAGCGGTCACTTTTTGTTCTTCATAGCAGTGACTTATATGCTGGAAAATCAAAATGGATACATATAGCTTGTACTTCTCTTCCACCATTTCTAGTAGCTTTTTTCACCGGAAGATAACGATAGGAGAAGGTAATAAAGGAAAAGAATGGGGCTCACCATTCTTTTCTCTTATTTAACACCAAATAAAGCTTTTGCATTTTCTGTTGTTACTTGTGCAACATCTTCATATGAAATTCCTTTTAAGTTTGCAATTTCTTCTGCTACAAGTTTGACATAACTTGGTTCATTTCGCTTACCACGAAATGGATGAGGCGTTAAGTATGGACAATCTGTTTCTATCAGTAATTTCTCCATCGGGATTTCCATAGCAACTTCTTTTGGTTTCTTTGCATTTTTGAACGTTACCGGTCCTCCTAATGAGATTAAGAAATTCATATCAATACATTTCTTCGCTACTTCCACACTGCCACTAAAGCAATGCATAATCCCTCCTACTTCAGCCGCATTTTCTTCTTCTAAAATATCTACAATATCTTGCGTTGCATCACGATTATGTATAATAATAGGTAATTTTACTTTCTTAGCTAACTGAATTTGTTTACGAAATACTTCTTTCTGTATTTCTTTTGGAGACTTGTCCCAATGATAATCCAATCCCATTTCACCAAGAGCAACCACTTTTGGATGAGCAGCTAACTCCTCTAACCATACTAAATGCTCTTCTGTCATATCAATTGCATCAACAGGGTGCCAGCCAACTGCTGCATAAATAAAATCATACGTTTCTGCGAGTTCAATTGCTTTCTTTATTGTCACTTCATCAAAACCGACAACAACTGTATATGTAACACCAGCTTCTTTCATTCTTGCAATGACTTCCTGTAAATCTTCTTCAAATTGCTCTGCATTTAAATGTGAATGTGTATCAAACAACATGACAAATAACTCCTTTTATTTGAAATAAATTCTATTAATAGAAAAAATCACTTTCCTAACAACGTAATGACAACAATATCACAATTTTAATACAAAAAAGGGAATTTCAGAAAGGTTTCTAACAAGAAAAAAGATGCTCCACGAATGTTACACGTGAAACACCTCTTTCTTTGTCATAATTACTTGATTTTTGTACCATTTGGTAAATTTTGATCAATTGTCGCCAACGATAATATACCGTTTTCTTCGCCTGCTAAAATCATGCCTTGTGATAATTCACCGCGTAATTTTACTGGTTTTAAATTCGTTACACAAATAACCTTTTTCCCTTTTAATTCTTCTGGTGTGTAAAATTTAGCGATTCCAGAAACAACTTGGCGTTTTTCTGTACCTAAATCAAGTTGGATTTTTAACAATTTATCTGCTTTTTTTACAGGTGCAGCTTCTATTACTTCTGCTACACGCAGTTCTACTTTAAAGAAATCATCAATTGTAATTTCTTCTACTTTTGGTTCCTCTTCCTTTTTCTCTTCTACTTTAGGAGCAGAACCTTTCATTTGTTCTTTAATATATTCAACCTCTACTTCCATCTCTAAACGTGGGAAGATTGGTTGTCCCTTCACTACTTTCGTACCAGCTGGAATGCAACCAATCGTAGAAAGACTTTCCCAAGATTGATGTGCTGCATCAGTAATGCCAAGTTGTGCAAAGATTTTACCTGGTGTTGTCGTTAAAAATGGCATAAGCATAATACCCGTTTGGCGAAGCGCTTCTGCTAAATGTGCCATTACGGATGCAAGTTTATCACGATCATTCTCATCTTTCGCCAATACCCAAGGTTGCGTTTCATCAATATATTTATTTGTACGGCTAACCAATTGCCAAATAGAACTTAATGCTACTGAAAACTCCATGTTTTCCATTGCTTCTTCTACTTTGTTCAATGTATCTTGCGCAAATGCTACCAATGTTTCATCAAATTCTGTTACATTGGCCTTAAACGCAGGTATTTCTCCATTAAAGTACTTATCAATCATCGCTACTGTACGATTTAATAAATTCCCTAAGTCGTTAGCAAGATCAAAATTAATACGTTCAACAAAGCCTTCTGGTGTAAATACGCCATCTGATCCAAATGGAACTTCACGCAGTAAGTAATAACGCAATGCATCTAATCCATAACGATCAATTAATGTAACAGGATCCACTACATTTCCTTTCGATTTACTCATTTTTCCATCTTTCATTAAGATCCAGCCATGAGCAAACACTTTTTTCGGAAGTGGTAAATCTAATGCCATTAAAATAATCGGCCAATAAATTGTATGGAATCGAACAATTTCTTTTCCAACTAAATGAACATCTGCTGGCCAGAACTTCTTATATTTCTCTTCATTCGATGTTCCGTATCCTAGTGCTGTAATATAGTTAGATAATGCATCTACCCATACGTAAATAACATGTTTCGGATTTCCTGGAACACGAATTCCCCAGTCAAATGAAGTACGAGAAACTGCTAAATCTTCTAATCCTGGTTTAATGAAGTTATTGATCATTTCATTTTTACGGGATTCTGGTTGAATGAAATGAGGATTCTCTTCATAGAACTGTAAAAGTCGATCTACATATTTCCCCATTCTAAAGAAATACGATTCTTCACGAACAAGTTCAACAGCGTGGCCACTATCTGGGCTTTTTCCGCCGACTACTTTGTCACCTTCCATAATCGGATCAACAAGTTGATGCTCTGTATAGAATGTTTCATCTTGTACAGAGTACCATCCTTCATATTCATCAAGATAAATATCTCCTTGATCAACAAGTTGTTTAAAAATCTTTTCGACAACTTCTTTATGACGATCTTCGGTTGTACGAATAAAATCATCATAAGAGATATCCATTTTTTTCCATAAATCTTTAATTCCCGCTACAATGTTATCGACATATGCTTGCGGTGTAACTTGTAATTCTTCTGCTTTCTTTTGAATCTTTTGTCCATGTTCATCAGTACCTGTTAAATAATGAACATCATACCCTTGCATGCGTTTGTAGCGTGCCATTGCATCTCCCGCTACCGTTGTATAAGCATGCCCAATATGGAGCTTTCCGCTTGGGTAATAAATTGGAGTAGTAATATAAAAGGACTTATTTTCCTCTGTCATTGTTTTGAACCTCCCAAATGACCTCATATGTATTTATAAACAGTATATCAAAAACTGACGCATAAAAACGAATTAATAATCGATATCTTTATCATCTATTACTCATATTCCAAAAAAATATACAAAAATTTATCTGAAATATTGATAAAGTCAGAAAATAAAGTAAAATACTTATACAAGTCTTGCCTATTCTATTATATATAAGAAATAAGAAGGATAAAAAATCTATAAATCTTTTATAAAATATATAATTTAAGAATTGACGGAAATGTAAATGATTGGTATCATATGTTCATAGGGTATTTTGTCGAAAAATGACGAATCAAAATATAGACTCGAAAACTTACAAAATATGAGGAGGATAACGAATATGAAATCTACTGGTATCGTTCGTAAAGTTGATGAATTAGGTCGTGTAGTAATTCCAATTGAATTA
The DNA here is from genome assembly GCF_044764345.1 of Bacillus sp. NPDC094106. Lineage (NCBI taxonomy): Bacteria > Bacillati > Bacillota > Bacilli > Caryophanales > Bacillaceae > Bacillus > Bacillus sp. NPDC094106. The sequence goes on from NZ_JBIWHY010000028.1 coordinate 42,374, forward strand.
CGCCGTACATTAGGTATTGCTGAAAAGGATGCTCTTGAAATTTACGTTGATGACGAAAAAATCATTCTAAAAAAATATAAACCAAATATGACTTGCCAAGTAACTGGTGAAGTATCTGATGGCAACCTTTCTTTAGCTGAAGGTAAAATCATCTTAAGCAAAGAAGGCGCTGAACAAATCTTAAACGAGCTTCAACAATACATTCAGGCAGCAAAATAAGCTTCTCAATTATGAGAAGCTTATTTTTTATCAACATGATAGATTTGATAGACGTCCCGTTTCGACAAATCTCGCTCTTTAGCGACTGCTTTAATGGCCTCTTTTGAAGACATTCCTTGTTCGTTTATGTATTGTTCAATATGCTCATACACTGAAACAGATTCCCACCATTGTTCCTCTGGGGCAGCTTCTTCTGTTGATCCAGCTACTAAAATACAAAATTCGCCACGAACCTCATTTTGTTTTGTCCATTCAATTGCTTCTTCGACTGAGCCACGAATAAACTCTTCAAACTTTTTCGTTAGCTCTCGGCACAATACAATTTCTCTATTCCCAAGTACTTCTTTCATAGAAATTAATGTATCATCTAGTCGATGTGGTGCTTCATAAAACATCATTGTAGTTGGGATATAACGAAGTTTTTCTAATTCGGCTTTACGCTCTTTTTTATTCCTCTGCAAAAATCCATAGAAATGGAAATGTCTCGTTTCTAATCCTGATGCAATTAACGCTGTAAGTGCAGCATTTGCTCCTGGAAGCGGAATCACATGATATTGTTCTGCCACAGCTTCTACAACAATATCGTAACCAGGGTCAGAAATACACGGCATACCAGCATCACTCACAAGTGCTACTGTCTTGCCATCCTCTAACTTATCTAAAATTTTTCGGCCACTTACTTCTTTATTATGTTCATGATAACTCATAACTGGCGTTTCAATTTCGAAATAGTTACAAAGTTTTTTCGTCTGCCTTGTATCTTCAGCAGCAATAACATCCGCCTCTTTCAATATCCGAATAGCACGGAATGTCATATCCTCTAAATTACCAATTGGAGTCGGAACTAAGTATAGTACTCCCTTTTCATTTTGTTGAAAGCTTTTTTGCTGCCACATAACGTTCTCCTTTTTGCATGTATTCTTCTTTTTCTCTTCGTTTTAACTGCTTAAAATGATATTCAGCTTGCATAGCTGTTCGTTTATCTTCATGAACCTCCAAGTATTTCAAAACAACCGGGAGCCTAGCACGTGTATACTTAGCTCCCTTGCCATTGTTATGGGTTTGAATTCGTTTCTCTATATGATTGGTATATCCGGCATAGTAACTTCCATCTGAACATTCCACAACATAAAAATAATGTTTATTCTTCTCCATACAAAATCGAACGAAGCTCCTTTGTATACTCATTATTTTCCTCATATACAAAAAGAGGTGGTAAAATTTTTAAATCTGCATTTCCATCCTTAATTCCTTCAATTAACAGTGTATTTGCCTCTTTACCAGATTTTGGATATACAAATTGTACACGTTTTGGTTCAATTTTATATTTTCTCATTAACGTTATAATATCAAGCAAACGACCTGGACGATGAACAAATGCCACTTTACCACCTTGCTTCACCAATTGACTACTAGCGTATACGACATCTTCCAATGTACACATAATTTCATGACGTGCTATAGCTAAATGTTCATTCATATTTTTCTCAGATGCTTTTGGTGTTTGAAAATAAGGTGGATTACATGTTACAACATCGTATTGATGGCGCCCCAGCTTTTCTGGCATATCCTTTAAATCTCCGTGAATTAAATGAATTCGTCCTTCCAGATTATTATACCTAACGCTTCTAACCCCCATATCATATAGACGCTCTTGAATTTCTACACCTGTGATCGTACCTTTTGTTCTTGTACTTAATAAAAGCGGAATAACTGCATTTCCTGTACATAAATCAAGTAGATTGCCTCTTTGAATCGGAACCCAAACAAAATTTGCGAGTAAAACTGCGTCTAAAGAAAAATTAAACACAGATGGACTTTGAATAATTTTCATTTCTTCTGCTAGTAAATAATCTAAACGCTCATCTTCATATAAATTCATATGCTATTTCCTTTCTTACACTTAACCTACCCTATTTGATTCTCTATTAACGTAAAAACACGATTTGTTCTCTCATGTATAAAAAATTACCTTTCCAAATATATTGGAAAGGTAATTTCATTTTTTATTTAAAAATGACAGACAGAATAAACAATCTCCCTCTTTACGTACACTTCCATAATGTAAATTACAGATATGGAAACCTTCTTGATATAAGCGTGCTAAATTATCATATCCTTCGCCAATATCTGTTTTTGGTTTCATTTCTTTGCGTTTTTGAGTTTTTTGTTTTTCCTTATTCTGCACTTCTTCAAAACGACGTCGCAAATTTTCATTTTCCATTTTAATATGTTGGTTTTCTTCCAGTAATTCTGCAAGATGTTGCTTTAATTCTCCCAACTGTTTATATAAATGCCCAATTTGCTCTTCCATGCTGGAAACCGCTGCAAAAATATCCTTTTTCTCCACAAGCACCCACCTCATTAATCTGTGGTTTGACTCGAAACGACCCCTTCATTAATTAATTCATCTAACGTATATTCTACTATCCGTTCCTTGTCTACTAGTTCCACTTGAATTAATCTTTCTAAAATATTTAATCCGATGACACGTCCAAGACCATGTGGTGTTTGTATACGTTGATCTAAATCAGGAAGTTGCTCTTTTGCCGCCTCATATTCGTCATTCTCATATTTTAAGCAACACATTAAGCGGCCACACAAACCAGAAATTTTTGCAGGATTTAATGATAAGTTTTGATCCTTGGCCATTTTAATGGATACAGGTTCAAAATCCCCTAAAAATGTAGAACAACAAAGCATACGACCACATGGACCAATACCACCAAGCATTTTTGCTTCATCGCGAACACCAATTTGTCTTAGCTCAATTCGTGTCCGAAAAATTGCTGCTAAGTCTTTGACCAGCTCGCGGAAATCAATCCGACCATCTGCTGTAAAATAAAAAATAATCTTATTACGATCAAACGTATATTCTACGTCTACAAGTTTCATATCCAGATTGTGTTCCCCCACCTTTTGTTGACAAACTTGATATGCCTCTTTTGCAGCATGCTTGTTCTCTTCAACAATGGTTCGATCATTTTCATTTGCAATTCGAATAACCTTCTTTAGCGGTAATACAACATCGTTTTCATCAACTTGTTTTTTTGTAATAACCACTTTTCCATATTCAATACCTCTTACCGTTTCCACGATCACAAACTCATTTTCTGAGATATCAAATTGATTAGGATCAAAGTAATATACCTTTCCGGCCTTCTTAAAGCGAACACCTACTACATCATACAAAACGGTCATCCCTCCTGCAACCGCAACACTAACTGTTCGAACACAAGCTGCGCATTTACATTAGCGTTGATTCTATTTTTTGCCTCTAATATATTAAAAAGAGCTGATACAATGCGCTTCTGAGCATAGGAGAAAGATTGGAACATCTCCTTTTGCTCCTGGAAAACAAGACGATCTTCCTCTCCTAATTGAACATATAATAAATCCTTATAAATAAGGAGTAACATATCTAAACCTTGCTGTAATTGTTCTTTCTCTCCAAAGTGTTTCCCCCATTTTTCTTGTACAAAAAAAAGAGAGGCCGTATCTTTTTCGAGCGCTTCACATAATTTTATCACTAAAGTTCGTGCTTGTGCAAACCATTCATCATTGCACAGTAATAATGCTTCCTCAAAACTATTCGTAATTTGTGCAGCAAGAGTAGATAAAGAAACTGTAATACCTTCACTCTGCAATCTCCTAATTAAAGATTCAGTAGGAAGTGGTCTAAATGTAACAACCTGGCAACGAGATAAAATAGTATTTAAAATTTGATGACTTTGTTCAGTAAGCAAAATAGCTGTTGTATCACTATTTGGTTCTTCTAAAAATTTCAATAAGGTATTGGCAGCATTTGCCGTCATACGGTCTGCATGCTCAATAATGTATACCTTCTTATTTGCTTCTAAGCCTGTTTTTGAAAACTCTTCTTGTAAATCATGAATTTGTTGTTTTTTAATAGATAATCCATCCGGTTTTACAATATGTAAATTAGGATGATTACCCGAATCAATTCGGCGGCAATTCGTACATGAATGGCAAGGCTCTACACCATTTCTTTGTAAGCAAAGAAAGCTTTTGGCCATTTGAATTGCCGTTGCGAATTTTCCTGTTCCTTTTCCCCCTTCTAACAAATAAGCATGGGATATACGCTCTTTTGCAATACTATTCATCAACATCTTTACACCAATGGGCTGTATAGCGGAAAGCTGCTCCCACGTCTTCGTCATAATGCATACCTCACTTGTCTTATACTTGCCTTCTATTATAATAATTTACCTTCTATAAGCTGAATGGCTTCTTCTACAATCTTTTCCATTGGCTGGTCAGCATTCACAACAGCAATACGGTCTGAGAATCTTTCTACAACTTGTAAATATCCCTCACGTACGCGCTTATGGAATGTGATACTTTCCATGTCTAAACGATTTACTTCCCTACCAGCATCTTTTTCAATACGTGCTAAACCTACTTCTGGCTCAATATCTAAATAAATTGTTAAACCAGGCATACAATCTTCTGTTGCAAAGCGATTAATTTCAAATACTTTGTTAATCCCTAAACCTCTTGCATAACCTTGGTAAGCAAGAGAACTATCAATAAAGCGATCACATAATACAAGATAATTCTCCTTCAATGCTGGCATAACCTTTTCTACTAAATGCTGCCTACGCGCCGCGGCATATAATAGTGCTTCCGTACGTGCTTCCATCATCGTATATTCTTGTTTATGTAAAATAGTTCGAATCTCTTCTGAAATTGCAATACCACCTGGTTCTCTTGTCGCAATTACCTTTTTTGCTTTCTTTTCAAAGTACGGTAATAACTTGGTAATTAATGTTGATTTACCTGAACCTTCTGGTCCCTCAATTGTTACAAATAATCCCTTCATCCTAAAACCTACTTTCTCTCTATACCATATACATCTATAGATGTTGTATTTCCTTGAAAACGCGCTCCAGTTTCTTCTAAATAAGAAATTTGTTTAGCATGCTCTTCCGTAATTTCCTCCCCATACATGATCAATGGAATTCCTGGTGGATATGGAATAACCATACCGGCCGAGATCATACCAACAGCCTCTTGCATGGGTACCACTCTTTTCGCATACCCTTCTAATTGTTTATACGTAAATTGTAAAGGAGAAATTCCCCCATTGTAAGTATACCGAATAGATGATGTCTTGTCTTTCACCTTATAGTTCTGTAATGCTAGTCGTATTGACTGCACCACCTCCATATACTGATCGTTTACTTGTAATGGTAAAATAAACAAAACATTATATGGATCTGCCATTTCTGTATATATACCTACTTTTTCAAATATGGACTGTAATTCGTATCCAGATAGCTGGCAGCGTGTTTGTACTGTAACCTTCAGTTCATCCTGCAAGGGATACTGTAAAACAGCAAGTTGGGGAATAGACTGCAACCCCGCCCTAAATCGCTGCATAAATTCTATAATTTTATGACATCCCTCTTCTTTCCTATTTGCTAATGCAAAACGAGCTACATCAAGTGATGCCATAATTGGATAAGATGGGCTGCTAGATTGTAACATATTTAAATAGGAAGAAACCTTTTCTTCATTTATTAAATGACTATTTATATGTAAATACGATCCCATGGTCATAGCGGGTAATGTTTTATGTGCTGAATGTACAACAATATCCGCACCATATGCCAGTGCAGACTTTGGAAACGGCTCTCCTAGGCAAAAATGTGCACCATGTGCTTCATCCACTAAAACAGGAATTTTATGCGTATGTGCGTAAGCAATACTTTCCTTTAAATTTACTCCCATACCGTAGTAATTGGGATGTGTTAAGACTAGTGCCTTAGCACTTGGATATTGTTCAATCGCCTTCTTAATAACCACATGCTGAACTCCAACCGGTACACCATATACTTCATCCACCCAAGGTTCTAAAAAGACTGGATGAACTCCAGCTAATTTCAAACCATTGATAACAGATTTATGACAATTTCTTTGTACAAGTACGATATCATGCTCTCCGCAGCAGGATAAGATCATTGCCAAGTTCCCGACAGTAGAGCCATTAACTAAAAAGTAACTTTTTTGGACGCCATATACTTCAGCTAACAGTCGCTGTGCTTCATCTATACACTCAAATGGACTATGCAGATCATCTAGCCCTGTCAATTCTGTTACATCGATAGAAAGTATGTCACTAAAACCAGTTCGGGCCTCCTTTGGAAAATCTAAGCCATTCTTATGCCCTGGAACATGTAAAGATAAAGGTTTCTTATTTTTAAACTGGATTAATGCCTCATATAATGGCATTCGACTTTGATTCATGTTTATCTCTTCCTTACTTTTCATTCTCTATCTATTATACAGATATTCGGGCAAAAAAAATAATAGGCATGCGCCTATTCATGAATATGATATTTCGATCTTTCGCAATTGTTGTAAATAGTATATATATTTAGGATCATTTGTATCTGTTCTCACCATATCCCGTTCACAATCACCACATATAAAACTAGTGCGTACATGTATACCATTATCTCTTTTATTTTCACATACAATACAGACTTCATCTTTTGATTTCATAGCTTTATCCATCTCATTCTTCTCTAAATAAAAATGAGTTAGGACATTTCCTCCCCTCTCTTTGAATTCAAGTATTTCATATTTCTATTCCTTGACACTTTTCAAAAAGATATACATCGTTTCGTTATATATATATGATATGAATCTTATTTGGGCAATGTGTTTGTTCTTTATAATCTTTCCAAAGACAAAAAAGACGAGTCAAAATGACTCGTCTTAAAGTTGCTTGGCGACGTCCTACTCTCACAGGGGCAAGGCCCCAACTACCATCGGCGCTAAAGAGCTTAACTTCCGTGTTCGGTATGGGAACGGGTGTGACCTCTCTGCCATCATCACCAAACTATGAAGGCATATTCCTTCAAAACTAGATAACACTTGCTTCATATTATATGGTTAAGTCCTCGATCTATTAGTATTCGTCAGCTCCACATGTCACC
>NZ_JBIWHY010000029.1:0-47622 GCF_044764345.1 Bacillus sp. NPDC094106
ATGTGTTGCTGATAGAGACAAGCTACCTGCCTTGCTATCTTTGTAGATAGTGTAGAAAAGGATAACCCTTATCTACGTCCTAAGAAAGGTTTTTTGTAATCATCAGAAACCCCCACTTCAAGCTATGCTAAGTGGGGGAGGTTCATACCAACCATAACTCATATTGATTAACTCCTTCTTATACCTGTTTATTTTTTTATTATACCTTATTTAATTCCTTTCAAAGAAACAAGACTATAATTTTTTATAGTCTTGTTTCAAACCTTAGCTCATATGAATATGCGTACTAATAAAGTAATTAATGCCATTTAGAACACAAGGATTAATTGCTACCATTTTTCGTAAAACATGAGAACTAATTGAATGACTGTATCCTTTCACTCTATCTAAATAAATATCCTTCACATCTTTTAATGCAGTTACAATTAGTTCTTCTACTTTTTTCTTTACAATTGTCAAAATAACTTCCCCTTTTTAATAATTTAAATTCTCTTAAAATTGATGGTTTTTAAGAATATGAATACCTGTTAAGAAATAATTCAATCCGCTAATTCCTTTACCTAAAATTACCTCCTGAATTAAAATTTAAAATTTACCTGTTTTATATATTTCTATATATTTTATTAAAATAGTGTTATCTATATAACACTAAAAAAGACCGCAAATACAATGCGGTCTAAATAATATCTTTATATTTATCGAATTTAGGCAACACTTCTCTATCAAAATACGCTTTTAATAATGGTTTGGGTTTTTCCTTAAAAGCCTTTTTGCCTTCCTTTTCTGTTACCATTTTTACATATTGAGCATAATAGCTATCAAATTGACTTTTTTCCATCTTATCAATCATATCACTTTTATTATTCTCAATAATATCATCAATCCCTTTTCCAAGTTCAGTTGCCCACATACAAATATAGATGTTTTTATCAAATTCTGTTTTTAACTTATCTGTCATCTTTTTAAATTGATTATAAACATTTATGTTGTATGACATATCTGCATCATAAGCTACACAGATATGTTTAATTTCTAATCCTGTTTTTTCTTCTATATTTTTTATTTCATTTTCAATATTTCTCCAACTACTAATACCTTGCACAGAAATAGCCACGCATCCATATGTACTTGCTATTTTTCTCGCTTTAAAACGTCCTTCAGTAATAAACAATGTAGTATGTTTAATACGTTCAGGATAAACAACATCTAAAGGAGCTCCTGCACCTGTACCATTCATATACATAGTACGACCGTCACCTTCCTCAGCAAATGTGGAAGAAAACCAAATATATCGTCTTGAATCATCATGTGTCTCATCTAAACGAATTTGAATTCCTGCGATTTGACCCTTCGCATTTTTTATAGGAATGCAGATACCTTCCTGTGTTTTAAAGAGATAAAATGGAACCATTATTTCTCCATCTTCTGTTTGGAAAGGCATTTTGTAATTTTCTGTACAGTAAAAGCCTGGAACATCTTTTAATATTTCTGGTGTGTAGCCAAATTCTTCATACAGAGACTTATAAAAATTCCCGAAATATAAAGAATGTCTTCCAGGAAAAGAAAAGTATCCATCAGATTCAATATCCTTATCTGATAACCCCCTACCCTTCAAATATTCTTTATGCTCTACGGTTAATTTTTCATGACCTTCACATATAGATAAGCCTCTGCTAAATACAGAAAAAACATTATGAAGAACTTCTATATCTGCTCTTTCTTCTTCATAATTAATTTTTTCTTTATAATCAAAATATACTTTTTCAACATTTCCAATCATTTCGGCACTTACATCTTCACCCAAAACCTCATTACATTCTTCTTTTGTAATTAAACCGAATTCTAATGCAATTTTGATTGCTGATTCTCCAAACTTAATCTTGTCATATTTTGTAATAAAACTAATCGCATCTCCTCCTTCATTACAGGAGAAGCATTTAAAAATACCTTTTTTATCACTAATATGAAATGAGCCTAATTTATTGTCATTATGAAAAGGACACTTCGCTTGAAAAGAATATCCTCGTCTTACTACATCAATGCGAGTTTCTAATACACTTGAAATAGGAAGTTCCCTCACCTTTTTAATAACCTCTTCAATAAACTCTTCAATAAACTCTTCTCTGTTCATTTCCATAATAAATACCTCTCCTTATTCTTAATCAATTCTTTCTTTTTGAAATATAGGCAAAAGAAAAGAGCAAGGGATATATCCTTACTCTTCTCCTGGGCTAATCCCTCTTCTTAGAATGGTAAATCGTCATCAGCGATATCAATTGGTTGACCAACTGGATTGTCAACTGGCGTTTGATTTCCTTGTTCTTGATTTTGATTATTATTTGCATAGCGTGTAACTTTAAAATCCCGTGCAACTAAATCAAAATACGTTTTTCCATTATATTCTCTACTTTTTAAATTACCCGTAATGATTACAATGTCACCTTTATGTAATGCTTTTTGCATTCGTTCACCTAAAATTTCCCAACCTGTGATATTAAAAAACGTACTTTCTTCTTGTTCCAGGTTAATCCCTAAGGCGTATTCTATTTTTTTCGCTACATTTTGAGAAACAATAGAAGTTTTTGCAACTTTTTTGCCATTTTGAACATCCTCAATCTCAACTTCTTTTGTTACACGTCCCTCAATAACGCCAAATGGTGCTTTTTCACCTTCACCTTTTGCGAATGATGCGAATGAATAATATTTTTTTTCTGCCATAATAAATAACACTCCTAAATTTTATTTGATTTTATAAAAATACCTAATTTATATATTTCTATGTATTGTATTTTATTAGTTAATTTTTTATAACTAAAGTTAATGATAAATTATATTTTTACTAAAGTCAACGGAAAAAATAGACTATTATGCCTATCTTTTTTGAACTTTTTACTTAATAATTGGCATTGCAAATTCTTTTGAAACATCTAAGGTATATGCCAGGTTCTCTCCACGAATATCTGTAATTTCTAAGCGACTACCTTTTTTAGAATACACATATCCTTTTGAAGCAACACTGTTATTCTTGTCATAATCTACTACTTTTCGATTATCTGGTGTTTTGAATGGTCGAACATCCTTTCTAAACCCATCTTTACTATTCAATACTTGTATTAATTGTTTTGGATGAGTTTTTTCATTCACTTTTTGTGAATAAATCAACGTTTCGTCATCTCCATCGGGAACTAATGGCTCTACACGATTTGACCCCAATTTGTGCATTTCTTTTACATATAAATCATTTGGTTTTAAACGTAAAACAATAGAGTCCTCTTTACCAGTACCAAATTTATTGTAGGCAATAATTTCATTTTTTACTGCAAATAACCCTGTTGTATTGTCACCTATTTCAATCTTTGTTTCTTTTTCAGATTTTAAATCAGCACTATGAATAAAATTACTTGTCGAAAAGACTAACTGACCTTTATCTACTAAAAACTCCCCAACTTCCTCAAGAGATACATATTTTTTGTATGTTGATTTATCTTTTATATGTGTTAACTCTTTTCTGTCACTGGATAAAAGTACCACATTTTTACCATCTGATTGGAATGTATCGAACTCAACTAAAGCATCTGATACAGATACAATTTCTTTTTTCTTCAGTTTCTTTCCATCCACTGTAATTTCATAGAAAGTATGACTGTTTTTGTTGTATGCATATACCGAATCTAAATTCTTACTTCTTGAAAATTTAAACTCATTCCCTTTGCTGTCGCCTAAAGAAATACTGTCTAACTCATCTCCACTTTTCGTATGTAATAAGGATACCTTTCCGTTCTTGTTTCCAGTTATAATCGCATCAGCAAGTTTGATGTTCTTATCAAAAAGTGTTTCTTTTTTTCCTTTATCATCGTTGTCATGAAAGAAAATAAAGTATGCACCTGTTCCAATACCAATCGTTACCGCTATACTCAACGCAACAAGACACTTATCTTTGTGCTTTTGAAATAAGTATTTTAATTTTGTACTGTTCATGCTTTCACGCTCCCTTTTCTTATTTTTTCCTCGATGTATAGTTTAATTGCTGTCAGAGCAATTCCAATTGCATCGGTTTCATGATTCGTATTAGCTTTAATCCCATGTTTCTCGCAAAAATCTTTTATGGCCTTTTTTAAATCTTCTTTTGTTGCCCTTCCATACCCTGCAACATGTTTCTTTACAGTTCCTGGAACAAAATCCTTAATCCATAAACCTAATTCTCCTGCTACAAGAAATACAATTCCTGTTACCATATTTGTTGTCATAATTGAGGCAGATTTATTTCGATTTTCTTTTTTGCCCTTGGCTTGTTCACCACTACTTTTCTTTTTTGTATTTACTTTGGGATTACAAAATAACTTTTCACAAGCTATGATATCTGTATTATATTTAAGATTGTAAGTTTTTATCATTTCATAGATATCAAACAATCTATCCTCTAATTCCTCACTGGATTCTGTAGTCAATGTACCTGTCTCCAATTTCCTATATTCATTTGTATTAATATTATATTCAATAAATGCATAACCTAAATTTGCTAATCCTTGGTCAATTCCACAAGCTATAATTGTATTCACTCTACATTCACATCAACCGATAAACCGCACTTATCAAAAGATTCCTGCAACAACTCGATAAATTCCTTATCTTTGGTAGAGACAACAATCTCTTCTGTTTCCATTAATAATACTAACGATACAATAAAACTCAAATCATGAATTAATGGAGAAAATTCTTCTTTTACTTTATATAATTGAATCCCAAAACTCTCTTCCATCGTGTCTACGGTATAAATATCCTTATCTGTGTCCATAATCTGCACTCGTTCATCATGAAAAGAAATCGAAAGGTTTTTAAACGAATATAACGATTTTCCTTTTTTCATCAATGTTTGAAAGCAGATAAACGGAATATTCGCTTCTTCTACATCCTGCATGACTTCATTTAATGCATTATCCATACTTTGTACAAACAGGGATGTACTTCGTTTCAAACCATATGTGTTAAATCTAATAAAAGTATCTACATGAAGCTCTTTCTCTGTTTGTAAAAATTCTTTTAATTTTGAAATGATTAAATCAATGAGAGGGGGCATTTTTTCTACTTGTTTTAGTAAATCATGACTTAAACAAGCTGAAATATATGCATCTTCAAATCCCTTTTCTTTCATTTCAATTTCACTATATTGCAAAAACGCCCTTTTCGTAATATAGCGAGCTAACACATTCAACATGCGTTTATACCCCTCTTTGTTCGTCCATGTTATGTCTAACTGATTGCTATCCTTTAAAACTGCATAAATCATTAAGGGAGTTAAAAGGAATTCTGCGTATAATTCTTTTAAATCCTCTGTATTTTTTACCGTAATTTTATTCATCGTAACACCTCTATCTTTTTTATTTTTCTAATTAAATTATCTAATTTATACACACTATAGTCAACGTAAAAAGGGTTCATCTCTTTTCTACCCAGAGACAAACCCTTTTTTATTTAAATCTTTATTCCTCTCTTACCTCTTGATTTTAAATCCACTTCAGATAACACAACCTCTTTTCCATTCACTTTCTGTATTTTTGAATTATTTTCATTGTATATACAGAATCCTTCAACAACATCTTCTTCAGGAAGCCCCATAGATTTAACACCTTTTGCATTTTTTCGTAAAATTGGTATTTCATCTATATTAAATCGTAGGACATAACCTTTTTTAGAGAATACAAGAATATCTTTATCTTCTGCTTGAAATGGAGTTACTTGAATTAATTCATCATTATCTTCCAGTTTGGTCGATACAACGACTGCCCGATTCGCAATTAATTCACTACACATTGTTTGTTTTACTAATCCCGTTTTCGTCATCATAATCACATCTAATGTTTCTAACTGTGTATTCGTTGTGATATATAATGGATATTCATTTTTCTGCATTTTGCCTAATACTTGAATAGGTACTCCCTTATCCTTTATTTTCACTTTTGGAATATCTATTAATTTGATTTGATACAATCTTCCTTGATTGGTAAATACAGAGAGTTTTTCTGTATTTTTTGCTAAAATTCTTTGCTTGAACTCATCTATAGTTTCGGTTGAACTTCTTTCTATAGAAATCGTATCCACTGTCTTTGCATATCCAAATTTATCAATTAATACCCAAATATCTTCTTCTTTCATTTCTTCTTTATATTCAATCGTTTTTGCTTCTACAAGTTCCGTTTGTCTTTCACGTCCAAAAGCCTTCTTAAAATCTTTTAAATACTTCTTGATAACTTTCAACATTTCTTTTTCACTACTTAAAACTAATTCATAGCTTTTAATTTCAGTATTTACTTCCTCATATTCATCTTTTAACGCTTCAACTTCTAAACCAATTAGCTTTTGAAGTCTCATATCTAAAATAGCTTGTGCTTGCCTCTCTGTAAACGAAAATCCTTGTGCAATTTTTTCATGTTTTTTCGTTTTAAAATCAATATTATCTGTATTACCTTCCATAAGACACAACTTTACTTCTTTTGATTTTTTGGCTCCCCGTAGCATTTCAATGATAGTGTCCATAACATCTTCAGCTTTAACCAAACCTTCTAAGATTTCTTTTCTGATTTGTGCTTTACTAAGAAGATATTCATATTTCTTTCTTGTAATTTCTTTTTGAAAATCAAAATAGTGTTTACAATACTCTTTTAAATTTATAACAGTTGGGATATTATTAACTAATACTAAGAATTGATAAGATTCACTTGATTCCAAAGGCGTTTTACTATACAACTTATGTAAAAGTTTTTCTATGTTCACACCTTTTTTTACCTCTAAAATAATTCGAATACCATCTTTATCACTTTCATCTCGTACTTCGACAATTTCATCCAATTTCTTTTCAATTACCATTGTAATTAACTTATCAATTAAATTTGTTTTAGAACCTGCAAATGGATATGGGATTTCTTTTACAATTAAATTCGTCCTACCATAACCTGCATCTTCAACATCTATCTTCGCTCGTATAATCGCTTTTCCGATACCTTTTCTATAAAATTCTTTTATTTCATTCTTATTTACAATGATTCCTCCTGATGGATAATCAGGTGCTTGTATAATATCAATCAATTCTTCAACATCAATGTTTTGATTGTTTGCATACGCAATTAATGTATCAATTACACCGTTAACATTATTTGGTGGCGTTTTATAAGCCATCCCTACCGCAATCCCTGAACCACCGTTGACCAGTAAATGAGGAAATTTTGCAGGTAAAACAACAGGCTCTCTTTCAGATACATCGAAATTATCTCTAAAACCTACAACACCTTTTGATAAGTCACTTAACATTTCCATTGCTACATATGATAACCGTGCTTCTGTATACCTCATAGCGGCCGCACTGTCTCCATCTACTGAACCAAAATTACCATGCCCATCTACAAGAGGTGCGTTCTTTACAAACTCCTGAGATAGCTTCACCATAGATTCATACACAGCCGAATCTCCATGAGGATGATATTTACCAATAACCTCCCCTACAATACGTGCTGATTTCTTATATGCCTTATCAGGTAGAAACCCTAAATCATGCATTGCATATAAGATACGTCTATGTACAGGCTTTAAGCCATCCCTTACATCAGGCAACGCCCTATCCACAATGACAGTAAGAGCATAATTTGTAAATGAACTTCTCATTTCTTTAGAATATGATATTGTTTCAATATTTTTTTCCAATTCTATCAACTCCTTTAGTGTTATAACAAGTCAATTCGCTTATTATTCTTCTACACATTCTATTGTTTTTTCCTTATTGTTAATAATTTTTATATAAGTAATAGTCTTTAATTGTTGTAATATAAGCATTCCATTTCTTACATATAAAATGATTATATCATATTAACATTGACTATTGTCAATGTAACGAAGTACTTAAACCTTTATCATTCTACAATGAATTCTACTTTTAGAAAAGCTATGAAGCACAAAAAAGATAGTCCATAAAATGGGCTATCTCAAAGAATTTTACTACAAATTAGTTTTGTTTTTTTGCTTTACGTCTCATTACTAAACTCGCTACTAATGCTAATCCACCTGCAAGAATACTTCCTACACTACCAATTAGGCTTCCACCTGTTTCTGGTAGTTTTTTACCTGTAGAATCTACTTTTGTTTCTTTAGGAGCTTCTTTCGATGTCTGTTTCGCATTTTTTTCTACTTTCTTATCAACAGATTGTTTCACTTCTTCTTTTACTGGCTCTTTTTTATCTTCTGTTACAGCAATTTTATCTTTGTTTTTGCCATCTTGATTTTTTGAAATTGTTCCAGTTCCCTTATCTTCTTTTGCTTTGATTTTATCATCAGTTGTTTTATCTTTATTTTTGTCATTTGTTCCAGTGGTTTTATCTTCTTTCACTTTATCATCTGTTTTAGTACCTTTATCTTCGTTTGTACCTTTGTCATCTGTGCCAGTCCCTTTATCTTCCACCACTTTTACATTCACGAGAGATTCAATTGTAGAACCAGTTGTACCATCTTTCACTGTTACAGTAATGGTTCCATTTCCATTATCTTTAATAGAAACTTTATCATCACCATCTAAACCTTTTACTAATTTTTCTGAAGGAATGGACTGAAGTTTTTCATCGTTTTTAACAGTTACATCTTTTACAAAATCAATGACTTGAACATCTAATGTTTTTGTAGAAACTAACTCTTCTTTATTTGCAACACTTAAACGAATCGTTTGATGACCAACTTTAGATACATCAATATTTTCTTTTACTTGAATTGCATTTGTTACATCACCCTCAATTTCATCTTCTGCTTTTGCTCCTGACTCTTTTACAAAATCAATATTTGTGCCTTTTTTCATAAATAACTTATCTTTTTGAACTGTCATTTTAGGAGCGTGGATTTCTTGAACTTTTACAGAAGCACTTACAGTATCACCACTTACATCATCTTTTACCATTACAGTAATCGTTCCATTATTGTTATCTTTAATGAATACACTGTCTGTATCAACTAAACCTTTTACAAGTTTATCTGATTTGATTTTTTCAACACTGAAACCTTCTTTAATTTTTACTGTGTCTACAAAGTCAACAACATGAATTGTAATTTTCTTCTCAGCAACTTCACCTTGTTTATCAGCTACGATTAATTTAACTGTTTGTGCAGATACATCAGATGCATTTACTTTACCTTCTACTTTAATAGAGCTTGTTAAGTCGCCATCTTCCTTATCTTGTGCAGTTGCATGAACCATTTTTAAGATATCTATATCTTGTCCTTTCTTAACAAGAATTTGAGATTTTTCCACATTAATTACTGGTGCATTGTTTTCTTTTACTTTAACAACTCCACTTACAACACTATCACCTTTTTCATCTTTTACGGTTACAGTAATTGTTTTATCATTGTTATTTTTAATAGATACACTATCTCCTGTATCAAAACCTTGAACCAATTCTTCATGTGGAATGCGTTCATAGTCTGCACCTTGTTTCACTTGTACTTCCTCAGCAAATTTTACAACTTGCACATTAACAGTCTTGCTAATCGCTTCACCGTTACTATCAGTTACACTTAAAGTCACTGTTTGATTTCCTAATTTTTGAGAGTCAAATCCAGTTTCTTTAATTTTACTTGTTAAATCACCATCTTCTTTATCTGTTGCAGTTGCTTGCATCGCAGAAGCTACATTTTTTAACTCGCCTTGTTTTACAAGGATAGATTCTTTTCCAACATGAATTGTTGGTTTGTTACCTACTTGATTTTTCGTAACATTTACCGTTTTCGTGATAGAATTCTCACCATCCGTTACTTTTACGGTAACTTGATTGTTTGCTTCATCTACATTCATGATACTTACGGAAGCTGTACCAGACAAACCTTCAACAAATTCTTTTGCGTCAAGAGTATTGATATCTTTACCTTTTTCAATTACTACCGCATCTTTAAATCGTACTACGTTTAAAATGGCATTTTCATTCACACTTAATCCTGTATTATCTGTAGCCTTAAGCGTTAATTGATGCTCCCCTAATACAGAAATATCTATATTACCTGTCACTTGAATATCTAAATTTCCAGATTCCTTATCGTGAGCCTTTGCTCCTAAAGATTTTACAATATCAACGCTTGTTCCTTGCTCAACAAGAACCTTATGTTTTTCGACAGTAAGAACTGGCATCTCATTTAATACAACAGGAATATCATGAGTGATTGTGTTGCCAAGGCCGTCAGTAACTTGAACCATTACATATTGAATACCATCTTTCTCATGAAGGCGAATAACTTTACCAGTCACTCCATTATCTAAACCGCTCACTACAAATTTTTCGATTGGAAGTTGTGTTGGGTCTTGACCCTGAACGCTGTTAAAACTTTCAGCAAATTTCACATCATTTACCGTATTCTTTTTTTCCTCTTTCTGTTCTTTTGAATCAGATGTTTGCGTTTGTCCTTCATCAACCGCCTGTTTTGGTTGTTCATTTACTTCTTGTTTTTGATTTTCTTGTACGTCTTTATTTTCTGTATTTAATTCTTTCACAGGCTCAATACCATTTTGTTGTCCCACAATCTGTGTTTTAGATACATTCGCTTCTCCATCTTGCAAACTATCTGCAAATGCACTATTTGGATTTCCAAGTACTCCTAACCCTACTACCGCTGTCAAAGCTGTTCCTACAATTCTTGATTTTGTTTTATTTTTCATTCTAATCTCCTCCAGTATATGTATATTTTATTTTTTTAATATTTTCCACGTTTTATATTTTTACTTTATTACAACTATTTAACATTTAATTATAAAATATTTTTTACGAAAAATTTAGGTTTATACTCCTTAAAAACTGGATATATAGCTTTAATAATATATGTTATTTACGGACTAAATAATCCGTAAATAACTGGTATTTATTACTGAATTATCCTTAGTTTAAATATAAATATTTGCATTATGAGCTTCATTTATAATGAATTCTCGTCTTGGCGCTACGTTGTCACCCATCAACAGTACAGTTACATCATTTGCTTCTTTAGCATCTTCTATTTTTACTTTTATTTGTTTTCTTGTTTCAGGGTTTAATGTCGTATCCCATAGCTGAGTTGAAGACATTTCTCCCAACCCTTTATATCGTTGAATTCTCTTGAATTTATTACCTAATTCACCTTTTATAGACTCTAACTCTGCATCTGAATAAGCGTAAATTGCAGACTCTACTTTTTTTCGTCCTTGTTGTTCTTCATGTACAACTTGATATAAAGGTGGTACTGCAATCCAAACATATCCATGTTCAATTAGCGGACGCATGTAGCGATAGAAGAAAGTGAGTAATAATGTACGAATATGAGCACCATCTACATCGGCATCAGTCATAATAACAACTCGACGATAATTAACCTTAGAAATATCAAAATTCTTTCCATGACCACCGCCAATAGCAACAATAATACTCCGAATCTCTTCATTAGATAGAACTTTATCCATTCTGGCCTTTTCTACATTAAGAATTTTCCCCTTTGCAGGAAGGATAGCTTGTGTCTTTCTATCTCGTGCCTGTTTAGCAGTTCCACCTGCTGAATCACCTTCTACTAAATAAATCTCTTTTTTTTCGACAGGTGTTTTAGGAGAAGCAGAAGCTAATTTTCCATTGGTTTGCAATTGAGCATCTTTCTTTTGAATATTTTCAATTCGTGATTTTTCTTCTGTTTCACGTATTTTTGATACTTTAATTGCATTTTCAATAATTGTCGTAACTTCCTTCACATGCAAATCAAAGAACTTAGGACCTTCTACTTTTATAACATCTTCTACAGCTCCTTTTGCGTCACTACTACCAAGCTTCCCTTTGGTTTGTCCTTCATATTGTGGATTGGGATGGCGAATAGACAACACAGCTACTAATCCTGTCCGAATGTTTTTGCCATCAATTGTACCCTCTTTTGCTTTTAACAAACCAAGTTCTTTTGCATATCCATTTATCAGTCGTGTAATTCCCGTTCTTACCCCTGATACATGAGTACCACCCTCAACAGTAACGATGTTATTACAATAACTAACCACATGTTCATTAAATTCTTGTGTATATTGAAACGCAAATTGAACCTCAATATCTTTTGACACACCAGAGAAGAGAATAATGTCTGTCATTACAGGTTTAGAATCATTTAATTGTTTAACTAAACCACAAATCCCCTCTTTTTCATAAAAAGTCTTTTCATAATTTGTTCGTTCATCTACTAATAGGATTTTTAAGCCTTTATTCAAGAATGCAGATTCTTGTAATCTTTTTTCAATCGTATCAAGATTCCATTCCATTGTTTCAAAAATCGTATCGTCTGGTAAAAAACGAACTTTGGTACCATGTTTGTCTGTATCTCCAATAGAAGGAAGTTCACCATTTTCAGTCAGTTCGATTACTGGATTACCACCATTTTCATAACGGTCTTTATACACTTTTCCATCCTTATGAATCTCAACTTCCAAATAAGAACTTAACGCATTAACAACAGATGCACCCACACCATGTAAACCACCTGAAATTTTATACCCATTCCCACCAAACTTTCCACCTGCATGAAGAATGGTATAAATGACCCTTGCAGTCGAATAACCTGTTTTGGAATGAACATCTATAGGTACACCTCGTCCATTATCTTCAATAGAAATAGCATTATCCTCATGGATTCTTACAGCAATTTCATCGCAATATCCCGCTAAACTCTCATCTATAGAGTTGTCAATCATCTCCCAAATTAAATGATGAAGACCTTTTGTATTTGTAGAACCAATATACATCCCTGGTCTTGTTCGAACAGCTTCTAAACCTTCCAATATCTCTATGGAATTCCCATCATATACTTCATTCATATTATCAACTCCTCGCTGTTTTCTCTCTAAAAATATCATACATTTACCATTTACTATTGTCAACGAGATACAGGTTGTAGTAAAGCACTTTTCAAGATTTAAAATGCCGAAAAGACTTATATAATAAGCAATATATAAACACGATACGAAAGGGGAAATGTAAAATGGTATTACTTATTATCAATGTTTTATTAAGTGCCATCTCAGGAATAGCACTATTACTATCTCTCGTTAACCTAATAAAAATGTTAAAGGTACATCATAACTTACCAGATGAAATCAAACAGCAAACGAAAGCAACAATTTTAACCAGTTTTGTACTTTTAGCATTTGCTATTGGATGTATAGTTGGAGCAGTTTTCTTATGGAATCAATTATTCTTCTATGTATTCATTATTTTATCTGGATTCTTATCATTAGCTATTCATCAGTTGATAAATGAAAATTTAGCAGAATTTGTAGACTAAAAAGAAGCAGGATTACCTGCTTCTTTTTTTATTATCCAAGCCAGTTAATACTACTTTTTGTTTGGTTAAACCCTGCAAAATCTAAAATATCGTTTCTTGAATCCTCATCTTGACGTGAAGGGTGACGGCTACAACAAGTATTAACTAACTGTAATCTATCTCCAATCTTCTGTGCATCACGTCCCCATAAAAACCAAACAGCTTGTGGGTTCTTCGTGTTAATATACTGAAGCAATTCAAACGAAAAATCTCTCCAAATATGTCGATGAGTTCTTGCATTTCCTGAACCACTTTTGCAAGTAAAATAAACGTTTAAGAATAAGACCCCTTGCTCCTCTAAAGAACAAAACCATTCTTCAGGTGGCTTTATAACAAACTTTCCATTTTTAATTTCCTGTTGTATTTTTTTATATGTCTTTATATTTTTATAAAATTTAATGTTATTTTCCATTCGATAAATACTTCTAATTATATTTTGAAGCAACTTCCCTACTTCTTCATCTCCCCATCCCTTTATTGTTGCGTCCTCAAAAGACCTCCCTGTTGCCTTACCTTCTATAGGATAAGGGTCGTGTCTGACGGAGTAAAATCTTCTCCAATTTCAGATTCAATCTCCTCTAACTCTTGTTTTCTATCCTCTGTCAAAAACGGTTTCCATGACTGATGCACATTGTTAGGAATCAACATTTTTCAACATCTCCACTATTTAAATAAGTAGTATCAAGCTATACTTCTCGTACAATTCTTTTTCTTCTTTAATTGTACATTAATTAATTGTTCGTTTTGAATGACTGGAACATACTCAAATATCTCCACTCCACCCACCAATTGCAGTGATTCAAAAATGTGATATTCGCATTTAGGCATGAGGGTTATGAACCTAACATCGTTCACTCGTTTCATTTTCTTTATTTCATTTCTATAATACATACTTTGCCATACAATATCTGTATCCTCTGCTACTTTCAACTCTATTACAACATATGTACCCGATATATCTCTGGCCAATATATCAATTCTGCCTTTAGGAAGCATGTATTGTGTACTTACCAACCGCAATCCTTTTTCAATTAAAGATAAATTTTGTTTCATATACAATTCTAACATCTCTTCTGTGATTAATTCGATATTTGTACTCATTTGACTGGAAGAAGCAATACATCGTTTATACATCCCTTCTAATGATTCATGTACATGATTTTCACTATCATAATAAAATCCTTCTATCTTATCAGGATTCGAAATGTAAACACCAAACAATTGATTCAATAATAGTAAGGATTCATATTTTACACGATGCCAATAGTTAACTTCTCTTCTATATTTTTTACAATGTTTTTTTGCTTCCTTCTTAATACAACTGATTGTCTCATTTAAATATTGATGGACATCTTGTAATTTACCTTCTTGATTCATGACAGGTTTTAAAGTAGATACAAAACACCAATCTTCAATAATATTCGAAAAACACTCTCCTATAATAGGTTGTGTAGAAATATCTTCTCCTTTATATCGAATAAAACCCTCTCGAATGACTAATCCCAATTCTGATAATAGAAATTTTATAAAATTACTCTTATGAAGAAAATCGTTTTTATTCTTTTTACTTACATCCATACGACTGCATGTGTATCGCAAAAAAACATAACGATATAGCGTTTCAAAATCATCTATTCCATACATTTCACCTAATTCATTCTTTATTAAAAAAGATATTTCATCTTCATAATAACTCATTAAAACACCTCAAATCTTAAACAATTATCTTGTAATTTATCCAAAGAGAAACTATAATAAGATTATAAAATTCATTGACTATTGTCAAAAGAAAAAGTCAGGTTTATCAATTAAATTATGGATGTAATACATACTTTCTTTTTTAAACATCGTACTTAAACTGATGAAAACTAAATATTAATGGGAGCTGATGTAATAATGGCAAGAGACACTAATTCATTACAAATTATTCGATTCGATGGAAGAGACTGTTTTATGGAGGTCATGAACACGGGATTTGATATCGGAAAAGTTTACATGAATTTCATTTCTTATGACCAAACAAAAAAGGCAGGAGAACGATATACAGCGAAGATTCCTATTTATCTGGATATAGATAAATTCTTAGTTCTTTCAGCAGATATTATGTCTGGAAAAATTCACAAGTTAGCTGAAAATGAAAAAGCAAAAGGTGAAAAATATCCCGCTAAAATTTTCGATGATATGGGTGGTACACCTGCTGAGTCATTAAAACAGCGTGGAAAAGAACGTGAAGATGGTATGAGCGAATCTCGTGTTCTTAAACTGTTCCCTGGTGCTAAACTTCCATTCCTTTTCCAAGCGGAACTTGGAAAAGGCGAAAGAAATGACAAAGGATTAATCGTACCTCGTTATGGTGCAAAACCTGAACAATTGGTTAGGATTCCAATGCAAGGTGATGACTTAAAACGTTTTGCACTTGTCGTAAAGACACATGTTGATGCTTATATTTCTGCTAAATATTCCAATGAACAATCAGAAAAAGCAATTAAAGAATTAAAAGAAACTTCAAAAAAACTGGAAGAGTTACTTAAAAAATTCGACCAAAAAAATCAACAAACAAAATAAGGAAGCTTATAGCTTCCTTATTTTTATAAGAGGTGAAAATACATGATTAGCACATTAAACAAAATTGATGAAAGGCACTTTAACAATTTTATTCTATTATCAAGCTACTACTTTTTGATGACAATGGCATTTTGGTTTCTATCTATCTTATTTGAATCTCAACGAGTCGTAACAATGCTATGTATTGGATTAGAAATCGGATGTATGTTCTTGTTTATAAAGAGACTACAAATCAAATCTCAAAAAGAATTGAATGGATACATCATTGGCCTAATTATTTGGGCTTTATGCAACATCTACATTGGCGGTGGTGGAGTATTTTTTGTTGGAATCCCATTATACATCAATAGTTCTTTATTTGTTCATTACTATTACTTGTTAGGATGGGGACGTATTTTCGTAGAATTAGCATTATTTACTTTGCCGTATATTATTACGTTTAAATTAGCATATAAAAAATCGCAGGAGAACTAAATTAAATAGACTAAACTAATAAGAGGATATTATGTTCAATATATGAGCATATATCCTGTTTTTTTGAGAATGCAAAACCCCTCCGAAACATAAACCTATATACATAACAATTTCATCTATTCGTACTTTTAATTTATTTCTAAAAAACTTTTACATCAAAAACAGCATTATAAAGAACATAAAAATATACAGTAACGAATAATTACTGTACATGACATGCATTGCTATTAAGCAACTTTCTCTTGCTCAATAAGTCTTTTTATTTTTAGTAAGCATTGTTTTTGTATTTTAGATACATTTGCTTGACTCATATTTATATCTTCAGCAATTTGCTTTTGTGTTTTTTCAATTCCATTATCTAATCCATAACGATATGTCATAATATACTGCTCATCTTCAGATAATTTTTTAATCGCTTGTCGAATCATTCGTTTATGGCTATCTTCAATTACTTGGTCCTCTAATGTTTTTTCATCACTATTTGATTCCACAACAATATCTTCTAAATGAAAACCATTCCCATTTTTATCAACTGACAATACTGTATTTAAAGAAACATTGTTTATTGTATGTTTTTTCTCTTTTCTCAAGAAAAATAAAATTTCATTAATAATACAACGAACTGCAAATGTTGAAAATTTTACATCTTTATTTTTATCAAATGCTTTTAATGCTTTTGCATATCCTACCATCCCTGCACTACTTAATTCGTCTGTATCAATTTGTGAGCTTGCAAATTTTTGTACAACGTAATAAACAAGTCTTACATTTTCTCTTGAGTAAATTTCTTTTTCCATTTCTGTTAAATTTGTCATATGATTTATCCCCTCTTTCAAGATTATTAATCTAACAATAAACCATATTATATTCATTAACTATAGTTGATATGCTTGAACGTGTTCAATTAAAAACAGGCTTGAAAAATAAAAAAGAGCACTTCTTATAAGCACTCTTTTAATAAAATATCCATTTTTGAACTTTCACCATATTGATATAGTTTCTCTCTTAATTGCTCTACGCTCATGAAACTATTTTTCGCTGACAACAACAACCCTTTCATCATTTCGAAATTATATACATCAAATAAGGCTTCATATAATCTTCCCTTCATAAATGCTTTTGCTTCCTTTGTTTGTTCATGATATTCTTTAATGAAATTTTTATATGTGATTGAACCTGCATTTTTTTTAAATAGAATGTAATCATTGTAAATTACTCCATAACCTTTTTCTAATTTTCTTTTGTAATAGGTTTTATAATCTAATATTTGTCCATCACAAAAGAAATCCGCAGATTCTCTGAAGATAGGAAAATTATCGTTTTTTCCAAGAAGACGAAATCCAACGACTTCCATCCCTAACTCATCTATATATCCATTAATTTTATTTGGCAATTGTTTCATTTTTAAATTCCGCTCCCTTGTATAAATAATTTATATTAAATACCTGTTTTTATAGTCTTTATATTATATGTAAATCAGCTAATAAGAATTATTAAACTACACATTTTATTGACTATAGTTAATGATGGTGTTAGAATTTGTTTACATAAGGAATGAAAGGGAGTTGATAACGTGAAGCTTCGTAAGTCTTTTGTCGGGCTCATGGCATTTGCAGTTTGTGGTATGATGTTGGGTGGTTGTCAATCTAAAGACACTGCAAAAGAAACACAACAAACAAAAAAAGAAGATACATATACAGAAAGAAAAGTATCCGTTGATTATTCAAAACCTGCGGAAGAAATTCTTCTTTCTTATACTGAAAAAGGAATGAATGAATTCAAACGAAATTTTCCTGATAAGTTAGCAATGGACTTTGCCCTAACTTCTATCGGAAAAGATGCTCCAGATTTTGAATATAAAAATATTAAAGGCGAGACAGTTAAGTTGTCTGAATTAAAAGGAAAGAAAGTAGTCCTTGATTTTATGAGAAATGATTGTCCTGTATGTAAAGAAAGCTTACCTACGGTAACAAAAATGAAAGAGACCTATAAGGATGTAGTATTTTTGCCTATTTTCCCGAAAGACTCTAAAGAAGAAATTGAGAAATTCTTTAAAGATTTGAATTTAGAAGTGAATGAGAATTCAGTTGCAGGAAAAGACAATGGAGAGAATTTATCTATTGTTAAAAACTACAACTTAAAACTTGTTCCAAGCTTTATTTTTATTGATGAATTTGGAAAAATCTCATATACATGGATTGGTTCTACTGATGAAAAAATCTTTAAAGATACAATGGATACCGCTTTTGGTAAAAAGAAGCTCTATGACTTTGTAAAAACTGAAAAGATTGATAAAAATGGAAAAGTGGTAGAGGGAAAAACTGAACAAAAAAAAGAAGAGCCTAACAAAGAAAGTAAAGAGAAGAAATAAGATATTTGTAAAAATAATGAACAATTAAATCATTTATTATAACGAGGTGTGAAAGTGAACCAAAAGACTTTAGATGTCTTGCAGGACTCAATAAATTTATTGATAGAGGTCAGAGATTGGATGTATGTAGTACCACATACGAATTCAAGAGGATTTAGTACAAAAACACATTACTGGTTCAATTATGATGACTTTAAAATGTTCAGAAAACCAGATGAAGTAGGCATAGCTGTCAAAAATGATTTAGGGATATTTGAGCATTTCAGCTACAGTGAATTTTTAGCTTTTTTTGAGCGAGGATGACACGAAAAACGCATCACAGAATGATAATTTGATAGAACGTCCCACTACTCATTACAAATACAAAAATAAAAATGGTGCTCTTCTATAGAGCACTTTTTCTACATAAAAGGAGAGTGATAATCATGGAAAAAGTAAAAGCAATTCCATTAGAGGCACATATATTTTCAATTACAGATAAAGAAGAAAGACAAGCATTAATTGAAGAATATCGAAATGTTATGCATAATTATTATGTAATTAACTTGAAAAAATTTGTAGCTTCTTTATCAAGACAACCACGAAGAATGGCTACTCGTGCATTTAAAAAAAGCGGGATTAATGTTGAAACTACTACAAGTTACATCATTTCAAAAGAAGAATTAGCTTCTTTCGGGATTAATTACTTTGATGTAAGAGAAATGATAAACAAATAAAAAGAGCAAGGGATAATTATATTATCCCTTGCTCTTTTTTTCTTCTAACAAACGAATCAATAAATTCATCAATGTTTTCGAATTTTTTTCGATTTTCTTTTCCGACTTTTTCGGAAACTCTGTATACCTCATATATCCATTAGATGTTTCTTTAAAGCAAATTGCCCCAATAGCAGAGACTGTACCCTGTTTTTCACTTTGCTCATTATGCTCTATGGAATAAATGCAAGAAATAACGTCTTTTCCTTCTTTCACAATGCCTAAGTATAAATTTTCAGAGACATGTAATAATATTTTTTTGTCATGCAATAATAGGTCAGGTAGTAATAACTCTGTTACAACATGAATATGAGAATACGGAACTGGAGAAATTCTGTTAAAATCACCAGAGTTATTCGTTCCAACCTCCCAAATCTTATGAATTGGTGTATTTTGGTCATCTATTAGAGCAAAATATTTACCCCCAATTTCATTGAACGAAAGTAACTCTAATGATTCGGATTTATTAACATAATTAATGAATTCATCTTTTGCTCTTTCAAATGCATTATCCATGTATTCATAGACATCTATTAATTCATTTGGCTCTAAATGAATGTCTCCCTTTGCATTTGTTAGGATTTTCGTTGCATCTGTTTTACCTAATTTGTCAACACTAATTGCCTGATAGGTATTATCAGGATTTTTTTCTAAAACTTTTATGTGAATAATATAATCATTCATTACATAAAAAACTTTTATATATGTTTTCTCTCTAACATTTAATTTATTGATAACAATATTAATTTTCTCTGTCATGAGTCTCACGCCTTTCTTTTTCTATACAAAAATCATATCATATAGTCAATGAAAAAAAGAGGAGTTACATGTCTTAGCAAGTCGTATTATTTTTTATTCAATTATTCTTTCCACCTTATTCTTAAATTCTTCACCTGCTTCAAAGACAGGTGTTTCCTTCGTAGGAACTCTAACTTCTTTATCTGATAATGGAATTTTTATAGTTCTACACTTTCTTTTTTTCTTGTAGAATTTTCCGAAGCCTTTTAAAGAAACTGATTCTCCATTTTGTAAAGCTTCATAAATAACACTTATAAAAGTTTCTACAGCTAATTGATTTTCCGCTTTTGATAATCTATTCCTTTCTTGCATTTTTTCTACTAATTTATTTTTATTCATGCATTGTCCCCCAAATTATCCCAAAAAAACATTTTTTAATATATGCAGGAATTATTTTACAATATATAATCGTTTTATTCAAATATTTAGTAGATGTTTTCTTTTTATTGTCACTCATTTTTATAGAACATAAAAACCTAATAACGTTAACATTGTGTATGCTATAAGGAAAAATGGTGCGAATGGTACCATTGTTTTCTTTCCTTCTCTTTTTAACATAAATATTGTTACCATTGAGTAAACAAAGTGAATTGCACAGGATATAAATAACAAAACAATTGTATAATACCCTCCTAAATACATACCTAATATACCCATAAATCTTATGTCTCCACCCATTTTATGCATCAACGCCATAGCAGGTATTAACAGAAAAACAAAACCTATGAGTCCTCCAAATACATGCGTCCATTGATATGAAATTCCAAATGGAACAATGATTAATGCAAAACGAGTTAATAAAAATACCATATTAAACTTATGGTAAATTTTCATGTTTTTCAAATCCGTATATGTGGCCACTAATAAAAATCCTAATATAATTGCGACCACCCAAATATGACTATTTACATATAATATTTCCTCTTTAATATTTAAAAAGAATCGTTGTATTTCAAGCACAAAATCCCCTCCTAAAAATCATTTTCCTTATAGTAGATTTTTAGAAAAAGATACATATCTGAATTTTGTCTGATTTGGTTTGAGATACGACAGTTCCCCATAATAAAAGAACATAGTTAGAAAAACACTATGTTCCTTTATTTCTATCTGTATACCATTCTTGTAACACTTCGAATAATTAATTCCACAGTTCCATCTTCTTTTTGACCATTGTATGTTACTGTAAAATTCGAATCATTACGAGCACTGTACATATCTTTTGACAATCCACCTAAATTATCAAAGTATGAACTATTTTTAATTCTTACTTTACTCACTGTATCTAATACAATTTGAGGTCTTTTCTTTTGAGATTCTCCTAATCCCCAAGTATCATTGCCAAAGTCCACTTTTACTTGTTCTACATCGAAATTAACAATCGTTTTATTCGTTTTTACGTATTTTCTAATTTCTTGTTTATACTTAGCGGAAATTTTTCTTTCATAATCTGATAAGTTTACAGATTTGTCTCCTGTATCTATTTCATTTTTATTATCAATAGAAAAGATTTCATCACGTAGTTTATGTGTGTCTACGGTAGCTTGCAGAGCATTTATACCTGAAGTATCCATAATGGATTGAATTTCATTTACAGTCCATGACTTAGTTGCAATATCAGAAAATGCGGTTATAGCAAGGAGGACAATGAACACAGTTATTACAACCAGAATAGAGAGTACGCCCTTTGTATTTTTTAAGATTTGTTTAATTTTTTGAAACATCTTGTTCACCTACCCAAACATCATAATTATATTTAAATTCTGAAGTTACATATCTTTTTTGAACTGCATTTTTGTCTTTTGATGCACCTGGAACAATGTATCCCCAAAGATTCCATTTATATTTATAATTCAACTGAATATCCATAGGCGATTGATAATCAACTTTAAAATTTGTAGCAGTTGTTAATTTTTTCGTTTCGACAATTTGACCATTTTCGTTATATCGAATCAAAGTTAAGTCCCATTCATTTTCTTCAATCCCTGCACCTTTTAGATGTTCACGAATTTGTGTTACAAGTTCTCTGGAATCTACATAAGCTTTTTCTCCACCTGGGAAACCTTTTGGTGCTTGATTCATAACTCCACCTTGCACACCTAATTGACGTGCTACTGTGTTCGTTTGCTGTGATACAACATATTGTTTATATGTAATCGTAACAACATCAAATAAAAAACAAATAAGAGCAACAAGAACTAATAAACCTATGACATATTCAAATAAACCAAATCCTTTTTGTTCTTTCAATTTCTCTTTTAATCTCTCTTTCAATCTATTCATGTTTGCACCCCTTTCTATTTCCCTATAAAAAAGGAGCGTTTTCCTCCAACGCCCCCCTTTTTACTCTTTATTAAGATACTTGTAATTTATCGACAGTTCCGCCCGCTCTTGTTAAGAAGTCAACGATTTTATCTTTGAAGATAAATAATGCTGTTGCTAACACTAATACTACAGAAATCCAAACAATGATTTCTACGTTAGATGCACCATCTTCGCCACTTAATACATATTTCGCTCGATTCATTAAATTATGCATTCTACCCTCTCCTTTTTAGCTTTTTAGCTTTTAAATTTTTGTAATTAGTTAACTTGTAATTTATCGACAGTTCCACCTGCTCTTGTTAAGAAGTCAACAATTTTGTCTTTGAAGATAAATAATGCTGTTGCTAATACTAACACTACAGAAATCCAAACAATAATTTCTACGTTAGATGCACCATCCTCACCATTTAGTACATACTTTGCTCTGTTCATTAAATTTTTCATTAGAACATCCCCTCCTTGATTTATTTTTCTTATTTTATTAAGGTTCTATAATCTTTATAACAATTTCGTCGTTGAATATAGTGTTTATCCTTAATTGTTATTACTGGAATATCATATTGAAAAACACATCAATATATAACAAAAAAAAGGCCGATGAATGTTCGACCTTTTTTCTAATATGATTCTTTTTTACATAGATGACAATGTAGTCATTGAATAGAATGTTGGTAATCCAAACGCTCCAATTAGAGTTAGTAGTAACGGACCTTGTAAAGCCATTGCTAATAATTGACGTTTTGCAATCTTATTCATAATTGCTTCAAGTTGCATTTCTCTTACTTTATCTATTTGGCGTTCAAAACTTTCTCTTACATCAGCACCCTGTTCTAAATTAAGTCGGACAAGAGATAATAACTCTCTTACCGCAAAAATATCTACTTTTTCTCTTAATTTATCAATCGCTTCTTCTACTGAATGAATATCGCAGTTTACGATAAATTCTTGGAGAAGTGGTCTCCATGCTTCTCCTACATATGGAATACTTCCTTCAACAGCTTGTGTAAATGGAATTCCTGCCGATAAGTAACCTCTTGTAATTCGAATAAAATCAGGGAAACCTGCAAGTAATTTTGCTTTATTTTCTTTAACTGAGTTGTTAAACAAGAAACCAAATAAGAAAAAGAATGCAGTAAACCAAATTAAAGCAAATGGAATAGATACTGGAATTAATAGAACAAGAGCAACAACGCCAATTATTTTTAACGTAACATTCATTGCCATATATTGACTTGCATTGAAATATTTATCCCATTTTGTCATTTTTAAGTCTTTTTCTAATTCATCCATATTCCTTATTTTCATTTTTGGAATGATGTATCTTAATACAGGTCTCGTGATTTTTTCAACAAATGCTCTTGTTTGTTCATCTTCAGTTAAATCAATATTGTTGTTAAATTCCAATTGCTTTAGCCGTTTTTTATGTGTAGAATAATTTTCTGTTGAGAAAAGGAACATGAAAATATTTCTTACAAAAAACAAAAAACAGATTGTTCCGAGAATCATAAAAATATATTTTATAGTTACCGCAGTCATAGTCAAAACACCCCTTTCTTAATCTAATGGTGCACCAATTTTTTTATTAATAAACCAAATGGAGCCCATTATGATTGCACAAATCACCGTTGAACCAACTTTTCCTACTGTTGTGTGCAACATAAAATCTACATAACTATCCGATGTAGCAATTTGATAACTGATAAGCATTGGAATGGCCGCAACCATAATATACCCTTCACGGACAGGACCAGAAATTTCTTTCTTTAAAGTAGCTTTCATTTTTCGATTTTCCTCGTATTGTTGAAATGCTTCTCCTAATAGATTTTCTCGTGCATCTTCTGTACCTAAAGTTGTAGCAATTTGATAGTAATTAGAGAATCGCTCTAAGTATTTATTACCTGTACGTCTTGCTAAGTTATCCATAGCATCTGTTGTTGGCACCCCTAATTCCATGTCTAATACAGTTTGCTTGATTTCACTATACATAGGTTCTTGTCCCTTAAAATCCTCCAAACACTCTCTTACAGACTTCGGGAAATCACTTTGAGCTTTGTAACGTTCGACTACTAAATTAATAAATGACCCTACTTGTTCTTCAATCATACTTAGTCGTCTATTTCTTATGAAGGAAATAAATTGACCAGGAATCATATATCCCACAAGTATAAATAAAGCAGATAACATTGGATTAGAAGTCATAACTAATGTGAAGATTGGGAATACAATTGCAGAAGTGAATGACATTAATTTAAATTCACCGTAAGTAAATTTGTAACCCGCTTGTAAACACATTGTCTCAACTGTATGCTTTGTCGCTACCTTTGCTTTTGTTTCTACCATTCTTTCCAGTTTCAGTTTCAATGCATTTTCTCTTAATTTAGAAGAAGATTGCGATTTCCTCATATGTAACACAGATTTATCTTCTTTCATTTTATCTTTTGTAGAAATGAAAATAAGTGCTAACATGAAAACTGTAAATACAACTAACGCATATTCCATACATACAACACCACCTTTTATTTTTTTCTAATGTTCCTTTTCAACATTTCTTTATTTTATTATTACATTTTGAAGAATATTTAATAGTCTTAAGCTGACGAACCTTGTTCTACAAGAAAAAGCTTGTTTGTTACACAAGCTTTTTCTTAGAAAGATAACTTTATGCAGTTTTTAACACATCTGTATCCCATCCCTCAACCATAGATTTTAAAGTATCTATTTTTACACCTCTTCGTAACATGGTTTTTGCTTTGTCTTGTGAAATTTTGTTGACTTTTATAAAATCTTCTTTTATAAAATCATATTCATAGATAGGTTTTAATTCGACTCTACCTCTCTCGAAATCAAAGCTTATTTCCGTAATACTTGTTACTTTCTTTCCGATTCCTGGAATATCATCTTGTAAAACAATGTAATCCACTGCACTACCAATAATACGCTCTACTACATCAATGCCTAAAGAAGGCATAGCACTCAGATACTTTGTAACAAGCCTGTTTACGATATTAATAGGTTTTCCACCATGCATCGTAAAAATAGTACTATGACCTGTCTCCATCGCTTCTACAGCACTCTCAGCTTCAACACCACGAACCTCACCAACACAAATATATTTTGGTTTTAATCGCAGTGCAGTGTAAATCAACTCTTGAAGTGTAACCTCTAACCTTGAATCATCATTTTGAGTAGATACTAACTCTAAGGTGTGGTCATTTTTAGGGAATAGCTCTTGTGTATCCTCACAAACTAACATTCTTTTATTTGCCTGTGAAACATAAAAATCAAGTAATGCACGAATAGATGTTGTTTTCCCTGAACCAGTTAGACCGCCATATATAATATTACATTCTCCTAAAATAAGAGTTCCTAAGAAATCAGCAATTTCTTGGCTCATTACATTGTATGCAATAATATTTTCTAACTGAAGTTGCTCTTCTTTATGCTTACGTACTGTTAATGAAAAGTCTTTTGGAGAAACTGCCTTTGAAGTGGCTGTATATCTATCTCCATATAATTCGAAATTCACAATCTTTTTAGCACCATTATTGATTTCTTTTCCCGAATCACGAACTAATCTATCAACAAATATTTTATAATGCTCTGGGTTTCTAAAAGTTTTATGGTACTTTTCATTAACACCATTTTTTTCAACATATATTTTATCCCATTCAAGACAAAAGATATCTGAAACCGATGGATTCTTATACGCATCTGCTAAAATAGAATATCCTGCAAGCTCTTCGACCATATTTGCAATAAACAATTCTATATTCTGTTCATAGCCCCTTACATGCATATTATTACCGTACACAATATCTTCAATTTTCTTTTTAAACTCTTGTTTTTTCTTTCTTAGATATTTTTTGTCTTTTATTATCGCTTCATCTTTTTTATCTTTTCCTGCCTCATCCATTTCTTTTTGTAGTTTTTCGGACATTAAATTTCTAACGAATTCTAAGGCATCATCATAACTCATTATGCCTTTTCCTAAGTTACTATTCTTTGAACCCGTTTTCTGAATATCTTTTCTTAATGATTTAAAATCCATTTCCATTTCCATCATTCCCCCTCTTTCTTTTTTGTTATTATTTAAAAGAAAGAAGAAAAATATTACTGTTTTTAAGCTTTATATTGTTCGATAGAAAAAACGTTTCTATCTTAGAAACGTTTTTTCTGCTTATCTTTATTTTCTGCAAGCTTATTATACTCTTCCTCTAAAAATGGTAGGTTGTCCATTTCCCAAATTTGATTAGCAAGTTTAGCAAATTCTAATCTCGCTTTTAATGTCACAGGATTATTATCTAATACAACAGGTCTTCCTTCATAAAGCCGATTCAGAAAAATTGTTTTTGGCAATAATGGAATCTTTACTTCTAAATCAAATCCATTCTCACTTAAATGATTAGCTGTAAATATTAATTTTTCTGCCTTACCCTCTGTATCTTCAATATCTTCATTTAAAATATATTTCACTCTATCAAAGATATCTAATTCTCTTAATGTCTCTTTGTATCGAGCATTATTGCGAACATTATTAAAATCAAGATTAATAATGTAATAAGCTGTATTTGATAGTCTTAATAAAGGATATGTTGTAACGTGAGCTAAAGAAGAGTTCGAGTCAATGATAATTACATCATAATCATCTACAATAGACTCTATTAGGTAGACATAGTGATATGGCTGAATATTTTCAATTTCTCCCATAGTGAGCTGTGAACCAACTAAAGCTTCTAAGTTCTTGCAGTGGTAATATTTCTTAAAGCAACTCTTAATATAATTGTTTACTTCTTCAATTTTCGCTTCATCGTCAATAACGTCTCCATCTTTTGTCATTACTGTCGATATTTTTTCCATAACCGTTTTTAAATTATGTTTATCGTCTTCCATTTGCAATAATGTACCAACTGATAGATTTTGAAGGTCTGCTTCAATTAATGCAACTTTAGGTGGTTTTCCATTTTTCTTCATACCATATTTTGCAATTGCTGTTGCAAGATTCGTAGAGGCAAATGATTTTCCTGTACCTGGTTTAATAGATGAAACAACGAATACATTTTTATATCCATGTTTTTCAATATCATACAGTTCTCCATCTTCAGGAATGTCTACTTCAATTTCTACTACTTCCTTCTCAACTGTTGAGTTCCTAATGTTTCGTAGTAAATATTCTACATTTTCTTTTTTTCGAGGATTATCAAGTAAATTCTCAATTAATGGTATAGTCAAGTGTGTTTCAGGTAGAATATCGTAAATACCAGATAATA
Organism: Bacillus sp. NPDC094106; assembly: GCF_044764345.1. Classification (NCBI taxonomy): domain Bacteria; kingdom Bacillati; phylum Bacillota; class Bacilli; order Caryophanales; family Bacillaceae; genus Bacillus; species Bacillus sp. NPDC094106. The sequence continues at coordinate 27,897 of NZ_JBIWHY010000029.1, forward strand.
CAAACATACTTAATTCATTAACTCGTGCTGTATCTTTCATGTCTAATGTTTTTGTTAGATAAACAATTCGAATCATAGGATTATTTTGTTTTACCGCAATTGCTTCTTCTAACAATGATTCCCTACCTGTTAAGAAATCAGAAATAATAACAATATCGGGATTGTAAAAAGAACACGCCTCTGTTAAATCTTTTTTGTATTTAATTTCTCCTAAAAATTCATAACGGTTTATTTTTTTGATAGCATTATCAAGATTATCTAAGCCTGTAGCTAATAGAATTTTATTCATTATTTATTTCCCCCTTTTTATTTAAAAACGTAACAGAGAGTAAATCTTCTCTCTGTTACTGATTTACTGATTGATTGTTATTTATTATTTTCAGCTAAACCTTCGCCAGAAAAGACTTTATCATATTCACCTACGATAAATCCTGCTGTGTCATAATTTTGACTATCATCAAAACGACCAACAACTCGAATGTTTCCAGATTTTAATCGAGCAGAAATTTGTTCAGCTTGGTCAAGCGTAACGGCTAATGTAACAGTAGATAATTTTCCACCTTCACCCGCAGTATTGATGTCTTTACCATCTTGCATGTCTCCTGCATTCTCACCTTTTACACCTTCACTTTTATCTGTATAACGGAATCCATCATCAGTTGTGACGCTATATACAAGAATATCTTGTAAGAATGCCTTAGAGTATTTAAATCCTTTAGTAGAAGAAGCACCACCATTCTTTTCTCCTTCTCCAATAAATACAAGGTCTACTTTATCGCCATGCTTGATATTTCCACCTAATCCATCTATATAGCTAATAGGAAGTGAAATCTTTCTGTATTTCGTTAAATCCATGCTTTCGAACGGGTCAATATTTTTCTTTTCAACTAATTTTTTCTTAAGTGCATACTCACCTGCAATTAGTTTCGTATTGTTATATTTACCAACAATATCTTTTGGAGATAAAGCAAATCCTTTTGTCACTGCTTGAGCAGGAATTGTTGTTTTTGTTAAATCCCCTTCTGTAATTTGAGTGTTCGCAGGAATATCACGATTAAATTGCCATACCGTAGTAGGTGCTATTTGTTGTTGTGTAAAGTAATAAAATCCTCCCGCAAACAAAATAACCCCACCCATTTGAGCAATTGTAATTGCTACTTGTTTCGTTTTCATATATCCTTCCCCCTTTTCGTTTATTCGAATATCATTTTTTCTATCAAAGAAAAAGCTTTCTGTAATTCTCTATTTTTTGAATACAATAAAACAGGAAGACCAATATAATTTGCATTAATAAAGTCTTTATTCAGAGAAGGAATCGTAATTGGAATCTCTACCTGCATCCACTCTGAAATATTCTTTTGGTTTAATTCTGCTTTTTCGTATTTGTTGATAATATAATAGAGTTTTTTATCTAAATTTATTCGCTTATTAAGTTCGGGCAATTTCCTAAGCCATCCCCCAACATGAGACACGTCTTGTGTAAGAGTAAGAAAAATCTTCGTACTATACGCCATAGATATTTCTGTGAATTCATTTTGTAAATCAGAAGGAGCATCCAAGATAATAAAGTCATAGTTCCTTTGAAAAATAAAATACATAAATAAATCTTTTAACAAGGAAGCATTTATTTTTTCTTTATCTTTTTTGGTAACATAATCCTCTGAATAAAATAATAGGTCCAATGAATCAGGAAATTGTTTATAATTTTTAAGCATCATCGAACTTTTTGGTGTATTTTTTATTATACTTTTCATTGAAATGATTGAATTTTCAACTTGCGTATAGTTTTGTTTTTCTATCCCATTTAAAGCGATATCCAATCCTCTTTCAAAAGAGCCTAACTGATATAAATACTCTATAGTCGAACCGATTTCTTTAAAATCAATATACATTGTTCGAAAACCACTTTTTGAAAGATGTAACGCTGTATTAAAAGCAATTTGTGAGTTACCAACTCCCTGTTCACTACCTAAAAACGTTAAGATTTTTTGCTTCATATGAACAGGAATAATGGTTTCTTTTACAACTGTTTCTGTAATTACTTTCGTCTCTGGAATAGGAATTTCAACTATCTTTTCAGGAGTGAGTTCTTCTTTGTGAGTGTCAGATTCATATGGTTTATCTTCTTTAACTTCCTCAAGTGTAGGTTTCTCTTTTTTATTTTCTTTGGAACCACCTATGAGTCTTGCGAAAAAACCAACCTTTTCCACTTTATCCTCTTTTATACTTTCGAGATTTTCAGCTATATTTTGAACCTTTTCATCAATCTTTTCGTTGAGTTCTTCAGAGTTTTTACAAGTTAATTCTTTAGGTTCTATGTTTTCTTGAAGTTTATCTGACTCTTCTTCAAGATTAAATGCCTCATCTTCAGTAATAACAGGATTTGTGTCATGTTCCGTTTCCTCAAGATTAATTATCTCTACCTCATTTTGAATGGTTACTTCATCGAGATTAATAATTTCAGTCTCAGCTTCAACAGCTTCATCTTTTTCTTTTTCCACTTCTGCTTTTTCTTCAATCTCGATTTCCTTTTCTTGAGGAACCTCTTTTACATCTTGTGTTGTTTTTACGTCTTCTTCTTCACCAGATTCATTTGGAGTCGTTTTATCAAGATAAATTTCTTTAATAACTTGCCTTTCCACTACTTTTGTAGGTGCATCATATAGCTTCTGGTTTGTTTTTTCATCTATTGTTGTCTTTGGTCGTAAATGAAATACATCAGAAAACTCATTTTTCTCTTTTATTAATCGGATAATATCGTTAGCATTTATTTTTTCTCCATATAAAATATCGTAAATACCATAACCTACAATTGTTGCTAATAATACATCTCCAGGCTCACGTTTATTCGCACCAAAAATAATTCTGACATTCTTATAATTCGCTCTGATTTCATAAATAATTTCAGAAATATTTTCATTTCCTTTTAATGACTCTAACAGAACGATAACATCAGGTTTATTCTCTTTAATTGCTTTTATGATTCCTCCACGATATACCGTTGTACCTACAATTGCATACTCACCTTTTGCTTTTGCCTTTATATAATCTTCTACTTGCCTATGTCCAATTGCTAACAAAACCTTTTCCATTCATTTCACCAACTTTCTTTCATTCTCTTATTGAATATTTTAGTTAGGTAAAATAAAATTTATTTTAAATAATTGATTGAGCTATGTTCTATAAAAAAAAGAAGCATTGGTATATACCAATGCTTCTTCCCTTATTATTTATGTTTTAATATTTTTGCTTAAGAAAGTGTTTTTTTGAAGAAGTCAATTTTATCCATAAGCTCTACACTTTCTGCCATTTTAGATTCATCTGTCCATTCCACTTTCATAATAGCATTAAACAAATCAACAATTGATTCCTTTTGTTTTTTTGTTGCCTTTTTCCCATTTAAAGTGAAATTTTTAAAAATAATCATTTCCGCAAATCCAGTCATAGAAGTCCTATCGTTCGAAATGTCTATATTCATCTTCAGTAAAATATCTTCAATCGGCACTTCAAGACCTGATGCTAATTTTTCTACAACTTCAATTGTAGGACTTTTTCTCTTTCCTGTTTCAAGTAAGTGAATATAAGAAGCCGATAAATCTGATAGTCTACCTAAGTCTTCTAAAGAATAGCCTCTTGATAGTCTAAGATGTTTTAGTAAAGCTCCGAAATCATCTTGTATGCTTTTTTTAGAACGATTCTGGAAAGATTTTAGTTTTTTATTAAATTCTCTTTTTGCTAAGTCATTATGAAATGGAGATAAATTTCTTTCTATATATGGAAGAACGTCTTCCTTATATTTATATTCAAATTGTTTTATATCTTCTTCTATTGAATCATCTGGCTTATCATCAATCACTTTCACCAAATTGATTAAATCTAAAATAGGTTGCCAATTATATTTTTCCGCTTCAATTATAAAAGCATCCCATTTTTGTAATTTAATTCCTTTGTTTCTATACACTGTATCTCGTATGTCATTGATATAAGTTTTTAACACTTTCTCTACACGAGCATACTTTGTTTTTTTATATGTTTTCTTTAATTCATCCGTTATTGCATCAAATTTATTATTTATTATTTCTATATCTTTTTCTTGAGGTTGTTTTAATGAATTATTTATTGCCTCTACAATATCTCTTAAGAAATGTTCTCCATCTTTTAACACTTCTTCATTTAATTCTTTCCACTGGTCTTGAATAGCCATTCAAATAACCCCCTGACTTTTTTCAGATTTCCATTGACTTTAGTCTATGAAAAATATATAATTTAATTGTAGGAAATAGTTCATCCATAACGCATTTTCATTCATTTCTGAGAGGAGAATGAAAATATGGCAGATATGGAACAAGTAAAATTAACAAGAGGTACAAAAGCATTAATAAAAATGGCAATTAATGAAATTGAACCTGACTCTAAAAATAATAGATATGCAATTTGTGAAAAAATTGCTCAAATCGTAGAGCAACGATATGAAGGACATAATTTAGATTATCAGTTAAACCGAATGGGTTTAGAGACAACTAAAGATATCCTTTCAAAAATTGATATGTACTTCTATAAACATGTCAAACATTTTTAATTTTTCATCATTTCATTCGTTTGTTTTTTCATAAACATCTTATCATTGACTACTGTTGATGTCAATGAAGGATTATGAAAATTATTAAAAACTTTAGTTAATGAATTGAGCTTTATCTCTGTTATGAGATGGGGCTTTTTTTTATATAACGAATAGATATATTCAAAATGAAAGAGGTGCATAGATTTGAAGCCTTCAACTTATGAAATTGCAAAAGAACTTAGGAAACAAGATTTAGATTTTCTTTATAATATCTACTTATTAAGGTGCTTAACCATTCGACAAGTCTATAAATATTTCTTTTCTGACACAATAGATTCGTTTGAATTATTTACAGAGACAAAGCTATTAGACTTATTTGAATTAGAAGTGATTGATTCTGTAGAATTCAATTTAAATAATCAAGCCATTTTTTTAACTTCTCAAGGAATTGAAATTGTTCGTTATCAGTTTGACCTACCTACCGACATTTTAGACACGAAACGTAAAATTATTAAGAGAGGTTACTATCGTGCAGGTGAACTAAAGATGAATCCACGACTCATAAATCATCAAATACACTTGAACCAATTTGTTTTAGATTTTAAAGAAAGAACAAAAGAAAATGATATGAAATGGCGATATTTCGATGAAAAGTACGTTTCACAATACAAGAACATCCGTCCTGATGGTTTAATTCAAATTTTCGATACGGACTTTTTCTTAGAAATGGACATGGCAACAGAAAGTAAGAAACAGTTGTTAGAAAAATGGAATCATTACCGTTCTTTTCTTCAGACCAGTGAATATTTCTATAAAGATAAGAAAATCATAGTGTTATTTCTCATTGAGAATACCGAAAAGATTGAACGCAGAAAAGATTTAGTACGGTTTACCGCAGTTGAGTCTCTACTTGATGGTTTTGATAATGAATTTGAATTATACATTGGCACTTCGAATGAATTATTAGACTTGATGTGTGATAAACTCATTCCGAATTTACAACATAGTAATTGGGGACAAGAAGAGGTATTAAGAATTATTCATGAGAAACATGGATTTCATTTTTCGAACGGAGAGAAACTTCGGAAGGTTTTACATGAAACAGATTATGGGTTTTATATAAGAAAAATTAAAAAAGATAATAATCTGTTAGTTGAAAATGGTCGAATTCAAGAGTTCTTATTTGACGATTATACCTCTCAGCCACTTTCTATCTTGAAGAAAATTGCATATCACGAAAGGAATATAGCTCCTTTTAATAGAAGGTTCGGCAGAGAAATTGGCTATCTTATTCTTGTAAAAAGTGAAATAGAAGCTTACCATGATTTACAAGTAGCAAATGATTTAATAGGTGTCAAAAACATTTATTTTACAACATTAGAAAGGTTAAATTCAAAACCTATACATGAAGCCGTTTATCAGTATGATAGCTTAGGTAATATTCATCATTTTTCAAATAGTGGATTTCAAGAACGGATATATGAGGCGAGCGTGAAATAAAAAAACAGGGATTAATTTCTAATCCTTGTTTTTTTATCTCTCTTTTGTAATGCTGTTAATTCCATCCTCGCTATTTTTCTTTCTTTTTCATTGAGAGACATATCATTCATTTTCTTTATTAGATAAATTTCTCTAATGATGTATGTAGAATTCATTTTATCCCCTCCTTATTTATTAATCTCTTTATCTTATATGCGATTTATTGATAAATATAATTTATTAGACTAAATACTTTTCTAATTCAATAGTTAATTTATACGCTACTAAGGACGGAATTCCAGAGCACCGTTCATATTGCTTACTAAGCGGAATGTCTTCCGAAAAAGAAAACCAATCTGGTACGGTTTGCAGTCGTAAACATTCTCTAACCGTAAACCTTCTTGGTGGTAGGATATCATACATATCCATTTTGCGAATATCATAGTTTGCAGGTTCAGGATAAAGAGGTAATTGTCGAGCTTCTGAAACAATAGTATAAGATGCTTCATCCCACTGTTTTTGTCGATTTCTACTTAAATAACGTGGAGAGAAACCACCTTCATAATACTTATCTTGATTATCAATGATTTGAGCATTGTTTTTACCGTTCATAAGACTTGTAATTGTGTATGCAGGTTTATCAAAAGATACTTTTCTTAGGAATCCTGTTTTCCCTCCTCCACTTTCAAAAGCTCCTCCCATAAATCTTCGGGCATCTTCTTCATTTAAATCTTTCCAATTGCCTCCCACGGGGATTTTATCGACAAATTCTTTTTCATCATTTCGAATCCCATATCCGATATGATTCTGGAATGGGCTCTGTTTTGCAGATTCATATTGAATGTCTTTCGAAGAATTTATAACTTTATCAGGGTTAGGTAAATCTCCAATTGCATCTCGTATTGTTTTTCGTTCATTTTCAGGAACTATCTCTGGGAATTCGAAAGTTTTACCTAAATCACTCCTGATTCCTACCATAAATACTCTTTTTCTATGTTGTGGAACTCCATATTCATAGCAATCTACAACTTTCCAAGTAACATTGTATGAAATATCTTCAATCTCTTTAACAAACTTTTCAAACTCTGGCTTGTTCTTTTTACTTACGATTCCATTCACATTTTCAAATAAAAATGCTTTTGGTTTCTTAGCTTTTAATAATCGAAAGAATTGATGTGGTAAATCTCCAAAATCTTTATTATCAAATCCATCTCCTTTTCCTGCAAAACTAAAACTTTTACATACAGGTGTAGCTATCATTACATCATGGTCAGGAATCTCTTCAGGATTTACTTTCCGAATATCTCCTAAAACAGCATGAGGTCCAATATTCTTATTGTAGGTATGAACAGCATATGCCTTATTATCTATTGCATAAAGCATCTGATAACCTGCTAATTTTACTCCACAAGCTCCTACTCCTGCACCACAAAATAAATCTATAGAGGTCAATCCATTTCTTGGTCTTTCTATCATTCCCCATCTTAATTCATGCAATTTCATCCTATCTCCTCCTATAATTTCATTTACTAAAGTTAATAAATTATAGTGAAGATAGTTTTTATATATAAGAAAAACAAGCGTTTAAGCTTGTTTAATCGCAAGATATCCAACAAAATTTAAGCATTTAAAGAATTCATCCACTACCATCCCTTTGCTTTCTAAAAATAATTTATTTTCATCCGCATTGTTTATTCGAAATATGCCTCTTAAAGATTTGTCTTTATCTCTGATTTCTGTTTTTGAAAAACCTTGTTCTTCTTTAAAATCATGGTGTAATTGAGTGAAAATATCTTGATGTATGGAATGTTTTGCATATGCTTTTTCAACAAGAATTAAGGCTCCACCTTTTTTAAGTAATCTGATTAAAGATTCTATATGTTTCTTCCGCTTATTCATTGAAACAAACGGATTTGTTAAACAACTGATAATAACATCAGCTTTCGGCAAGGCCACTTCTGAAATATCTGCATTTAAAAAGAAAACATCTTCTGCATTAGAGAGTTTTTCTTTTGCTTTCTTAATCATTGGTTCGGAAGTATCCAGTCCAAAAGCTGAAAATGTTTTAGGAATAACTTCTTTTAGTCGCTTAATGGTTTCCCCTGTAGAGCACCCAACGTCAACGACAACACCATTTTCTTCTATAAAAAATTGAGCAATCCCACAAATTAACTCTTGCATCATTTCGTAAGATGGCACGGACTGTCGAACATGAGTATCAAATATTTTTGTTGTTTCTTCATTAAAAGACCATGTTTCAATTGCTTTCATTTTTCTACCTCTTTTCTTTAGATAAAACAAAAATAAGGAGAAAAATCTCCCTATTTTATATCCATGTTTTCATTTTCAAATTCTTTAACTGTAATTCCACTCATATTCGGTAAGTCAATATATGTATACTTAACCTTATCTCCCTCTTTACTCAATGGTAATTCTTTAGAAATAGAAGATGGGACCATTAATAGTGTGTTTGGTCTTTCTTTTAGTAGAATATAAAAAACTTGTCTGTTTTCATTTGTAATAGAACCAATTCTTTCGATAGTTCCTATTTCTTTTTTTTCAACTCCTGTGGACTTCAAATCCGTATGAGACCCTTTACCTGCTAAAGATTTAATATAATTATTCAATGTGTCTTGTAGTGTATCTCCAACTGCTACAAGGTTGTAATTCTCTACATTCACCATTCCGTATGATTTAACTAACCCCTTTTTATCTTTTAATGTTAAAAAGTATGTTGGCTCACTTTGTACATTGATTAAAATTGGAAATGTAGCTGTATATCGTAACTGTTGAACACTTCCCTCTGCTGACTGCATACTGGCTGTCTCTGTAGCACCTGAAACTTTATAGAAATTTGTTTTGCCTGTTCGAGTATTCACTAAGACAAAACCTACTGTAGACTCATCTTTACCTACTGAGGAAATTCCTGTATAAAAATAACATTCTCCATTGTTATAAACGACCTGCATTCCCTCTGTCGTTTTCAACTTGTCTTCATTTGAAAAGTTAATGTATCCATGTACATATTCTCCCCAATAATCTAAATAATCAGCTACTGTAGATTTAGGTTGAATGATATCTACCCATTTAGGAGTATCTTTAATGGAGTATTCTTTCATCTTTCCAGTCTGTGCATCGATAATAAGTGTTCCACTGACAACCTCTCCAGAACGCCCAATAACTCGTTTATGAACGGAAGCCACCCAATAAGGATTACCTTCATCGTCCAATTCGAACGTATAACCCTTTAAACCTTTTGTTGGGTTATTCATATAAGCGTGTCTATAAAGGTTAGAATTGAAATAAGCACTTGGCAAATATTTAAGGTTAATGTCTTTTCCCTTTAAACTTGTTACCAATTGAACATCTTGAGAATCTGTTGCACTTACTTTTATGTATCCTTTTGTACCTTTACTGTTTTTAAACCATTTAAAAATACCCGTATGTTCAAGTGGAGCTACATAATAAAGTTTCCCTTTAATCTGCTGAATGGTTAAATCGCCAACTTCCATTTGACTACCTAACGCAGGGATTTCTCCCAATTTTTTATCCGCATAATTTCTCGCTAAATCTTTATCAATTGTCGGCAATTCTTTTAAGTCAACATTTGACACGTCTTTTTCAAATTTCTTTTCTTCTACTTTACCGATTAACTCTCGATAATCTTTACTATGAAATATAGGTGTCGTCATACAAAAGAAAATAACATTTGATAAAATTAAAAAACAAAAAGCTATTGTTCCTACAGAAAAGATTTTTCCCTTATCAATATCCTTATAAAGATAAGAAAACATCCCACTAAAGAAAATAAAGATAAGCAAGAATACATTCATCTTACTTCCCCACCTAAAATGAAACGGACTTGTATTGAAATAAGAATATACCCCAAATACAATCAGTGTAAAAACAAGACTACACACAAATCCCTTCAAAAAATAACGCTTATCATTCATGTAAAAAAGCACAACCTTCCTATATATTTAATTGTTAATAAAATAATACCACATTGACTATAGTTGATACAATATGATATTTATTAAACAAAATCAAAGGAGGCTGTTATAATGAAAATTTCAATACAGACAGGAGATATAACAGATTTTGCTGTGACAGTAGATGTAATAGTTAATGCATGGAATCGTAATTTCATACCTTATTGGTTATTGCTCCCGCATGGTGTTTCAAAATCAATTAAGAAAAAAGCAGGATATAAGCCCTTTAAAGAAGTTCAAAAAAGAGGACTATTATCTTTAGGAGAGGCTGTATTGACTTCAGCAGGGAATTTGAAATGCAAAGGGATTATACATGTAGCAGGAATCGGGATACTTTGGAATTCTTCAGAAAAAGCTATTAGACTATCAACGAGAAATGCTATAGCACTATGCATAAAACATTCCTTTACAACTATCGCAATTCCTCTTATTGGTTGTGGAGCAGGAAAATTCAGCGAGGAAACGTGCATTGAATTAATAAAGGAAGAATGTCAGAAGTTTTCTACGGAATTAGATGTAATAATCGTAAAGTATAAATAAAGAATCTCGTCTTTCCTATCGCCTTTTTTTGTTTGCGGGGTCATAAAAACATTTATTATATTTCTTGTAAAAAATAATTGACGTAATAGATTTAAATTGATATAATAATTTATGAGGATAAGCAAAACAATAAATTATCACTTAACAAATTAAATTTATAAACTAAAAAACTTTTTTTACATATTAGGAGGAATTAATAATGAATTTTAAAAACGTACTTGCAACTGGTTTAATTACTGCAACTCTATTTGGAGCAACAGCTACAACTCAGGCACAAACTACACATTTTAACGATGTGCCAAGTGGACATTGGTCTGAAAACTCTATTAACTATTTAGCTGATAAGGGAGTAGTTTTAGGTTATGGTAATGGGGCTTATGGATTTGGGGATAATGTAACTCGTGGTCAAGTAACTGCTATTATCGCAAGATACCTAAATTTGAATTACGATGGAAGTGAAGTCAAGCACTTTTCAGATATTGAAGGACATATGTTTGAAAACAGCATTAAAGCGGTTTCCCAAGCAGGGATTATGAATGGTGACAATACTGATAAATTTAGACCAGACGATACACTAACTCGATATGAAATGGCAGTCATTTTACAAAAAGCCTTTAATTTAGATGCAAAAACAAACGATACTTTCCATGATATCCCAGATAATCATTGGGCTAAAGACAATGTTCGTGCACTATATAGTAATGGTGTAACAGTCGGAATTGGAAGCTATCAATATGATGGAGAAATGAATGTAACAAGGGAACAATTTGCAAAATTCATGTATAAAGCAATCTTTGTAGACCCAAACTTTGTACCAGAACCAATTCCTGAAAAAGAGAAAAATAGTGAATTGTCACAAGTAAAAAATGTAGCTCAATCTTATGGGTTCTTCCCTAATGGTACAGGTTATACTTATAACTTATATGGTGCAGAAGGAGATTCTATGTTTAACCTGATGGATTTATTTGTTCATGAAGGAGAACAGTGGGAAGTTAAGATGTTTATTTACAGTGGAGATTCTGTATTAGACGAACCTGTTAAACAAATGTTCAATACTCTTTTACCTACACAAAGTGATTATCTATTCAACATCATTAACAACAAAGGACCTAAGGAACAAACTTTCGAATTAGATGGTAGAACCGTAGAAGTTAAAAGACAGGCAGGTATGAGTATCTTGTTCGGAGCTAAAAAATAATTTATAACAAAAAAGAGATTGGGAATTTCCCAACCTCTTTTTTTATTGAGCAATATGTCCTTTTAAATCATCTGTTGAGCTACCTGCAACTTCCAGTTTTAAACCAGTAAGATTATCACACAACATATTTCCAACACTTTTTAAAACGCCACCCTCCATTTTTGATTTTGTTGCCAAACCGTTAATTTCTGGCGTGAATACTTGTAGATTATACACACCGTCTTTTGTATTTGGGTCAACATAAATTTTAGGAGCTTTCTTAATACCTAACGTGTCTTTAGGTTTAATCGTATACGTCATAAGTACTTTATTTTTATCTCCTTCCCTTTTTACATCAAGACCTGCATTTGTTCCATGCACACCAGAAACAGATAAAATTTTTCCATCAGGAGTTTTTACATATAGTTCATTTGGGATATTTGGTTCTACATGAGTAGGACGTACCCATTGTCCTGCACCATTTAAAGCCCAAGGTTTTGGCTCTGTTTTAAAAGCATCTGTATTGTACTCTACATCTACTTTCAATTCATAACCATATCCTGCTTTTATTTTACCAACTTCTCCTTTTGCTAAATCAACCCATCCATCTTGTTTCGCACCAAGTTTCAAATCTTCTGTTAGCTTAGATTTAAATAAGACGTTATTAATCTTATACTCCTCTTGTTGCTTGATGTTTTGAGATTCTGTTTTTCCTCCTTTATATTTATAGAATTCATATGACTTACCATTAGCAGAATATCTTTTTAAATCTCCAGTCCATTCATGGAGATTATAATATTGATTCCATTTATTTTCTGTATTTTTCCCGAGAGAACATGCTTTCTCAAAAGGATTAAATGGTTTTTCAATTTTTGCCCCTGCGGTTTTATCAGTACCTGTAATGATTTTGTCTGTGTCTTCTTTGTTATCTGCTTGAGTAGGCAAATCTTCTTCCCATGCATTTTTATCAATATTTACATAGACTTGAGCATCTACTTTAGACATTGTTTTAGGGCCAACCCATACTTTTACTTCTTTCACAATATTTTTATTTTCTCCCATACGAACATGTTCATCAAATAAATATTTTTGCCCATTAATTGTAATTCCGATTTTAATGTCTTTTTCAAAATCCTTAACTTCAGAAGGAACTTGATTTTCCACATCAAATTTTACAGCAAATGTTTGATAACCCGCTTCTGTAGGTCTCTCAGTTTTAGGTAAGAGCTCAACATTTTTAACTTTGTAGTTATATAAACTATGCCAAGATTTCTTAGCTGTGTCATCTTCCTTATCCATGTTAGCATAGTCATAATTATTATCTAAGCTTGTCCTTATAGAAGTCGAAATAATAGGAATTTCGTAAGTCGTGTATTCAGGCGTAATAAATTCAAATCTTGTACCATTTCGTAATTGCATTTGTTGTGATAGATGACCATTAATTACATCCCCTTCTCCTTTAGGTAATTTTCTATCAATAGCATAAAAAGCATCAATATTTACCTCTGGATAAAACCAATGGTCAAAGACTTTTTTTGTACCCCAACGAGTACAACTACCCTTATCATCACGAGAATCACAGACATCTATTGACCTATATACAGGTTCTCTGATGTCTTCACCTCGATATACAAATTTATATTTTATTTTATAGTCTTCACCTGGAATTGGTTTTGCTACTTCTCTTCCATCCCTATCAATCAAAACAATATTTTCAGCTTTCATATTACCTGAACCTTGGACTTCTACAATCAACTGTGCATCATCGTCATTAGGGTTCACATTATCTCCTGCCAAGAAATGGTCTTTATTAATACTCGCTGATAACCCTATATATTTTTTTGCATTTTCAGAAATTGCAAGGTTATCATAGGTAAAGGTAATTGTTTGACCAGGATTAAGAGTCGTATCTTCTGACAATGTTGTATTCCAATTATTAATACCTTTTCTCAATGCGGTAGAATTTAAACTATATCCAATATCCACCTTAGTTGGATTAAATGTAGTAACTTCATTTGAATCATTTTTAACTCGAACAACGAGTTTGTAACTGTCTCCCCGCACTAATTTCTTGAAAACTTTTGAACTTCCCATATCCACTCCATCTCTTCTTGAGAAGGTAGCTACAACATTCCCCCCATTATCAAGGATAGTATAATCTGTAATTCTTAGATTTTTAGGCTTATCAGATTTAACAGTCAGCGTTCTATATTTACGTCCACCTTGTCTTGTGCCTTTAAAAACAGCCGTTTCTTCATCAGGGTCCGAAATTAAAGATAACCTATCTGCCCAATAATACGGATTCGGGTCTAAAATTTTCATAGATGGCTCTTGGTCTAACAATCTTTCTATTGCTTCTATTTTTTTAGGGAATAACCTTTCATTATATGGATTATCCCAAACTGACATACCTCCAGGAAGCCATTTAGAACCAAGATTGTAAGGTTCTAAATCCCAAGGATAGCTACCTGGTGTGTCATTTGTAAAATAGTCAGGAGGAAAATAAGGATTTTCAACAGCACTACCATATGTAGTATATCCTAAGTGTCTCCACTCACCACTAACACCTCTATATTCCTCATATTCATTATAATAATTAGGTGCTCGAAGATATTGTCTACTCGTTTGGTTAAGTACAGTAGACTTCACTTTGAAATTTGGATAATCCCAATCATGCCTTTCTGCTCTCGATGCACCAGAACCAAGTTCTCTATCATTCATATTAAAATTCTCTAAATTATAAAAGTAAGACCGCATACCTGTCATATATTCTAACTGTTTAGGTGGAACAGGGGAATAAAAGACAACTCCATTGTAATTTGTTCTAAATAAAATATTTTCATCGTTTCGTTCATACCAGGCTTTTCGATACCCATCTTTATCAGTAAATTTCATCATTGGTGGTTTGATTCTTCCTATCAAGTGTTGAGGGACACCATCCCAGACTGGCTCAAGAGTAGTATTAACCCCATCTTCTATACTATCTATAGCATGAACTTGTATAGGATTTGCTAATAAAGCTAATAAGCCTAATGATAAACCACTTACACCCATAGCCACGTTTTTTCCGTTCATTCCAGACATCCCCTTTCGATTACTGTTTCTATTTATGTCAATCAATTTGTTATCATATTTAATATTTCATTATAGTTACATTGATATGAAACTTATAACAATATTAATCACCTTTTTAACACTTAATCGGTTTTATGCAAAAAAGAGTGCCTTAAGTAGACACTCTTAAAATTTAAAAGAATATATTTGACAATGTTTCACATGAAACATGACATTTCGACATTTATCATTGAATTGGACCAAAAAGAATAGCTAAATCTTTGTTTTTTTCGATTTTTATTTTACGTCCATCTAACAGTAATTCTTGAGACTGAATTCCAGGGGTATCTAATATTGAATATAATTTATTTCCTTGTGTAGGTAGCATTTTATTTAATAAAACTTTTAAAGGCTCATTGATAGAGTTGTTATTATTATAAATAAACATTTTTACATCCCACGCACCATTACCTGGTGTAAACAAATCAGCAACAATAAACATGTCATCCCCATCTTTTCCATAAGGATTAAATTTCAGTCCTTTTTCGCTATCCACAAAACCTACGGAATATGCTAATTGCTTCACCTCAGGAGCTGTATATACTTTTTCTTGTGAAGCTTGATTGTTTTGCTCAGTATTCGGTTCGTTTTGATTCTTTTGTTCCTGATTATTATTTTTCTCATTGTTTACATGGTTATTGGGTTGTTTGTTTGTATCTTTGTCTTTATTTTCTTTTACGACATCTTTTTGTTTTGACTCATTCTGTTTTTCATTGTTTTGACGGACTTCGTTCGATGTGTTTTCACTATCTTTCTTTAATTGATTTGTAGCTTTATTATCTTCATTCGCAGGATGTGCAGTTGTATTACTATCTTTTGGTTCTTCTTTTTTCTTTTCAACATCAAATTCAATATTACTTCCATTCATTTTGATATGTAATGCATCTGCAATAAAATCAGCAGGAACCATTACATCCTCAGATGTATATATAGGTTCCCAATAAGTAGGAAATGTAAATCCATTTATTCTTTCTTTTTTATAGGGTTGAATCTCCCCGTTAACAAAAGCACAAGATTGCTTTTCATGGATTTTTATAGATTTGTCTCCCACAATGAAAACTTTGTAATCACCATCCTCATCACTACCTTCTTGAACTTGCCCTCCCATCTGATGTATTAATTCATTCATAGGGATTACTTTTTCCCCTTGCATCTCTTGAATTTTGATTTCTTTTTTTTCAGTATCAGCATGAACCGAAGCAGGAATTCCTGATGTCAGAATTACTCCTGTTGCTAATAAAGAAATCATTCTTTTTCTTTGTTTCATCTCATCCATCTCCCTTAATTTTTTCATTAACTATATTATACACATTTACTAATTATAAGTAAAATATACTTTACATTAATCACCACCATTTATTTCTTTTTATATTATGTGCATCATATTTTATAATAGATTTATTTATACACTTTTGTTGTTATTAAAAGAGAGATTGTAAATTGAATACAATCTCTCTTTTTGTTTATACACTATTTTTTCTTGATTTGAATGGTAGATGTTTCGCCATCCCAAATCATATTGTAGCCAAAAAGTTCTACCATTTCTTGAATTTCTCCCATAAATATATCATTTTTATATTCTGGACTTGTAACGGTTTGTACATCTCTACTATTAAGTGTGATGAAGTCTTTTTTGTCTCGATACACAACAACATTATTACCTTTCTTTAATGTCAGAATATCTCCCTTTCTTTCAATAGTAGCACCAAGTTCTTTGGCTATTTGTTCTACAGGCAATAAGACCCTTTCATCTTTTACAATTGGATTCGTTTTTAACTCAATCATTTTCTCATCAATTTGTACATTCTTAGCTTGCTTACTTACAATTCGTTCTTCTAAGCTTTGAGATTTACCAATCCTTGTTTCCATGATTCTTACATCGACCTTCTTAAAATTTTTAAAGATAGATTCTATTTCTTCTTTTGAATATTCGTTTTTAATATCTTTAATAAGAATTGGTTTTCCTTCAACAATAGCCAGGACCTTCCCTTTATCTTCTACTACATGTCCCTTTGATTTTACAGCTACTTGATAAAGAATATCTTTAAACTGCTCATAAGAAGCGGTTCCACTTAATGAGACACGAATGCCTGTATCATAGTAATATGGTTTTTGGCTCTGTCTATCAATTGTGTATTGTAAGGTTAAATTACTTTCCGAATTCTGAGCTTTTACAAGATAATCCCAATTATCAGGGATTTTTTGCTGTACATTTTTACTACCATAGTCAACATAATCTAATATGCCACAATACACATAATCCATTTTAGGTGCTTCACTTTTCTCCTGTCTTTCTTGTGCTCCATCTGCATAAAATGTTGTTATCTTATAGCACATACTACCCTCTTGCTTATAATTTATGGTTTGAGAACGAATAGGCTCTGCCTTCGGTTGCTCTGCAACTTGAGATTCTGAATCATCTGGAAAAGCTGTATTCCTTCCACTTTCAATTACTTTATCAAGTTGTTCTCTTGTAGGTGCTTCAAGCTCTTTTATTGAACCATCTGGATTCATAACTTCCATATCAGGAGGTGCTGTGATTATGTATTGAATTTCCGAAACATTCTTGTTTAAAGTATCTTTAATTTCAGGGATTTCATTTTTATTGTTTATATAAAAGAGGTATTCTTTATAAAACGTACTTGTTCCCATCTTGATTAGACTTGTCAATTCATTATGGAACAAAACAATCTTTTCGTTCTTTTCCGCACCATTTAAAGTATTTATTGTATTGTACAATTTAAAAAATGCTTGGTCATAAATATCACCACTTTGATGTAGTATAAAATCTTTATTTCCTAATGATTTATGCATATCTACAAAAGCGGTTATAGCATCATCAATATCTTCCATTGTCATTGTTTGTTCTGCATTATCAATTATTTTCATTAATTCCATTGCTTGGTCAATTGTTTCTTTACTAAAAGTTTTTTTGACTTGTACCTCATTTGACTCGCCTTCTGCATGAGCCACTGTCATATTCCCCACAAAACCACTTGCTATGACACCAACTGAAAGAATTGATACTAATTTCTTCTTCATATTCTCCCCCTCTTTCATTTCATATTTTATAAGCTATAAATCACAATCCATCATCATTTTTCTGTATTTTATTTTATTAAACAAAATGAAATAAAACTATATATAATTTGCACTATCTATTATTAGCAAGAAATAGTAACTTATATTATATGATGATACAAATATTTTCTATCATCTATAACTTATTTTATTTTTTGTTCAACTAATTTCCTCTTACAATCTATCAATTCACTTCAACATTCGCTAAAATAATCCAATTAACGCTAAAAAACCTTATCCCTTCAAGAGGAATAAGGCATACTTCTAAAAACCCACAATATTCGTATCTTTTACATTAAACTGCACGGTAACATTGTTATTCCATATATTGAGAGAAGGGTAACCTAATGCTTTTATATTCTTAGGTTCTCTCATATCTTTATAGATATCAGCTCGATTGAACATGATGATTTCTAATTTCTTCTCTTTTAATTTAAGATGATTTTTATTTTGTCCCATATAATATACAGAATCTACCTTGAAACCTTTCAGTCCGAAATTCGGTTTAGCAAATGCCTCTCCAAATGGCTTCAGCACTTCTAATTCTTCTACCAGTTCAGTTGTAACATCTTTAGGTTCTACCACTGTATCAACCATGATACGAGGTATGAAATCACTCTCTGTTAACTGTGATTCAGCAAGTCTACAAATTTTCTCTTCAAAGGTTTCTAAGTCTTCTTCTTTTAAAGATAAGCCCCCTGCCATCGGATGCCCACCATAACCAATTAAATATTCCTTTGTTTCATCAAAGGCTTTCTTGATATGGAATTTAGGAATACTACGAGCTGAACCTTTAATAAATCCATGCCCTTTTGCAAGAACAATCACAGGTCTAAAATACCTTTCTTTTAACCTACCTGCAATCAAGCCTACAATCCCTTCATGGAAAGAAGGATGATAGATAACAATTACGGGTTTTACACCTTTCTCTTCTACCATTTGAATTGCTAACTCTTCTTGTTCCTCTGTGAGTTTTTTACGATATTCATTTGTCTCAATAACTTTATCTACAATCTCAGGAATCTTCTCTTTATCTTGAGAAACAAACATTTCAATAGCTTCATCAACATCACCAGTGATTCGACCCAACGCATTAATCATAGGGACATATTTGAATCCGTATGTCTCTTCCGTAATCTCCTTAACTCCTGTTTTCTCTTGTAATACTTTGAATACATGTCTTTCGGCACGTTTGACTTGTCGAATACTTTCTGATACAAACACTCTATTCTCATCAACAAGAGGCATAATATCTCCTACTGTTGCAACTCCCACAATATCAAGCATATCTTGTACGTAGTCTAAATCCTTGTCTAACTCCCAATAGAGTTGAAGCATTACTTTATAGATAACACTCGCTCCACAAAGACCTTTAAAAGGATACTCACAATCATGCCTTTTGGGATTTACAACTGCATCCGCTCCTTCTGGAAGATGGTCTCCTGGGTCATGGTGGTCTGTAACGATTACTGTTAACCCTAATTCTTTCGCTTTCTTAATACCCTCATATGCCACAATTCCATTATCAACAGTTAGTACCACATCTACATCGGGATACTTTTTCATCATATCCTCTAAACCACTCACGTTCATGCCATATCCATGCTTGAATCTATTGTTAACAAAGTAACTAACTTTCAATCCTAAATTCCTTAAAGCTAAGACAGCAATTGCGGTTGCTGAAACACCGTATAGTGATAGGTAAGCTTTTGATGTTATCTCTGGCTTTTCCCCCACTTCACACCGTGCGTGAGATTTTCACCTCACACGGCGTTCCATCGG
>NZ_JBIWHY010000030.1:0-47274 GCF_044764345.1 Bacillus sp. NPDC094106
TCTTTTATTTTTCGTCATAGTAGATTCTCCTCAAATATATTAGTTGTAGTCTACTTGACCTTAATTTTTTTGTCTAGTTCAGTGTAGCCTATCCAAAGATTTTTTCATTATGATGTATAAGAAATGAAGTGAAAACTGCAGATAGCAGTTTTTTTATTTTATCTAAGACATATATATGTATGATTATATATCCGTAGGGGGCGTGATGATGAATGAAGCGTTTTTTTGATTTATTAATCTCCTTATGTTTATTGCTAATATTCTCGGGAATATTGTTTATAGTAGCGATTCTAATAAAAATAAAGTTAGGGTCACCGGTAATATTTAAACAGAAACGTCCTGGGTTACAAGGTAAACCTTTTTATATATATAAATTTCGAACAATGACAGATGCAAGAGATCAACATGGCAACCTTTTGTCAGACGATATGAGGTTAACATCATTTGGTAAGTTGCTTCGAAAGTTAAGTTTAGATGAATTACCGCAATTGATTAATGTAATAAAAGGGGATATTAGTTTGGTAGGGCCTCGTCCATTATTGATAGAATACCTTACTTTATATACTCCTGAGCAAGCAAGGCGTCATGAAGTTCGGCCAGGTATTACAGGCTGGGCACAGATAAATGGTCGAAATGCAATCTCTTGGGAAGAAAAGTTTACCTTAGATGTTTGGTATGTTGATAATCAATCTGTTTGGTTAGATTTGAAGATTCTCTTCTTAACAGTAGTTAAGGTATCCAAATCAGAGGGGATTAGTCAGCAAGGGCATGTAACAATGCAAAAATTTGCAGGGGTAAATTCAAATAAAGAAGTGATGAAATGAAAGAAATAGCTTTAATTGGTCAAGGTGGACACGCGAAAGTTATTACAGATATGATTCAAGCAAATATAGGTTATCAAGTGGTTGCTTTGTTTGATGATAAATATAAAAGGTTATGTAAGGAACATGGTATATGGTATGGTCCAATCTCTTCTATTGCTCCTTTATTAGTAGAGGTTAGATTTAAGATTGTGATTGCAATTGGAAATAATGCTTTGAGAAAAAGGATAGTTCAGCAGTTAAACTTGGAAGATAACAGTTATGAAGCAATCATTCATCCAACTGCTGTAGTTAGTAAGTCTGCTTCTGTGGGAATTGGAACGGTTATTATGCCAAATGTTGTTATTAATGCAGATACTAAAATTGGGAATCATGTCATTATTAATACTGCAGCAGTGATAGAGCATGATAATTATATTGGGGATTTTGTACATATTTCTCCAAATGCAACGTTGACAGGATCAGTTAGTGTTAATGAAGGCACACAGGTAGGTGCAGGAGCAATTGTAATTCCAAATCGGAAAATTGGTGAATGGAGTATAATTGGTGCAGGAGCAACCGTTATTCGTGATATACCATCTTTTTGTACGGCAGTAGGATCTCCAGCAAGAGTTATAAAATAAGCTACCTTATTATAAGGGGGATAATAGAATAATGGGCAACAAAAGGATTTTTTTATCGCCACCACACATGAGTGGAAATGAACAAAAATATGTAAATCAAGCATTTGAACAGAACTGGATAGCTCCATTAGGACCAAACGTAGATGCATTTGAAAATCAACTTGCTGAATATGTAGGGGTAAAAGCTGCAGCTGCTGTTAGTTCTGGTACTGCTGCTATACATTTAGCATTACAATTATTAGAGGTTAAAAGAGGAGATATTGTATTTTGTTCGTCTTTAACTTTTATAGCGAGTGTGAACCCTGTCTTGTATCAAGGTGCAAAACCAATTTTCATAGATTCAGAGCCAGATACATGGAATATGTCTCCAGTTGCTCTTGAAAAAGCATTTGAAGATGCACAAACGTCTGGAAAACTTCCAAAAGCAGTGATTGTTGTGCATCTGTTTGGTCAAAGTGCAAAGATGGATGAAATTGTAGAGATTTGTGATAAGTATGGTGTATCTGTTATTGAAGATGCAGCAGAATCGTTAGGGACCATGTATAAAGGAAAGCAAACAGGCTCATTTGGCAAGTTTGGTATTTTTTCTTTTAATGGTAATAAGATTATTACGACTTCTAGCGGTGGGATGCTGGTATCAAATGATGATGAAGCAATTCAAAAAGCACGATTTCTTTCTACACAGGCCCGTGATCCAGCACTTCATTATGAACACAGTCATGTTGGTTATAACTATCGGATGAGTAATATTCTTGCTGGCGTGGGCCGGGCGCAATTGGAAGTGTTAGATGAGCGTGTGCAAGCTCGTCGTAATATTTTTGATCGATATAAAATGGCTTTAGGAGATATTTTAGGTATTACATGTATGCCAGAGTTCCAAGATGCAGTTCCAAATTGCTGGTTATCGGTATTACTTATTGATGAGAAGATAACAGGTGTTACATATTTAGATATTATTAAGGCTCTAGCGCTAGAAAATATTGAAGCACGTCCAATTTGGAAACCGCTTCATAAACAACCTGTATTCGAAGGATCAAAGTATTATACTCATAGTGAAATAGGAAGTGTTTCGGATAACCTGT
Organism: Bacillus sp. NPDC094106; assembly: GCF_044764345.1. Classification (NCBI taxonomy): domain Bacteria; kingdom Bacillati; phylum Bacillota; class Bacilli; order Caryophanales; family Bacillaceae; genus Bacillus; species Bacillus sp. NPDC094106. The sequence goes on from NZ_JBIWHY010000030.1 coordinate 2,527, forward strand.
TTGGTCAGGGAGTATGTTTGCCTTCTGGATCAAGTATGACAGTAGAAGAGCAAGATAGAGTCATTGAAACGATTCGAAATGTATTACAAGTATCTGCTGTAGCACGATAAATTTTAAAATTATTTGTACCATCTGCGGAGAAAATCTATCGGTAATTAGGATGGAAACCGTTACTTCCTATTAAGGACACTCGTTATTCTTCTTAGCGTTGGTATAACGAGCTTCCGAATGGATATACAAAGAGCTAGTGTACAAGTAGAAAGAAGGTTACAGAGATGAAAAAGAAAATTCTATTTTGGATCTTAGGAGTTGTAGGTGTAATTGTAATCGGTGTTGGAGTTTATGCTTATACTGTATATTCTTCAGTTTCCAAAACATTAAATGAAGTTCATAAACCGTTAGAGCGCGATAAAAATGTTAATCGTGTAGAAACGAAGAAAATTGATAAATCTGAACCAATGTCTATTTTATTATTAGGGGTGGACGAAAGTGGCGATGATAGAGGGCGTTCGGATTCTTTAATGGTAATTACATTAAACCCTGAGACAAAATCGATGAAAACGCTAAGTATTCCACGTGATACGTATACAGAAATCGTTGGAAAAGGAAAGAAAGATAAGATTAATCATGCTTATGCATTTGGTGGAGTGGACATGTCTATTGCGACGGTAGAAAATTTCTTAAATATGCCCATTAACTATTATATTGAAGTGAATATGGAAGGGTTTAAAGATATTGTCGATGCAGTGGGTGGTGTAGATGTTAATAATGATTTAGAGTTTAGTCTAGATGACAGTCACTTTACAAAAGGAAACATTCATTTAACAGGAAATGAAGCTTTAGCATATACACGTATGCGTAAGGAAGACCCTCATGGCGACTTCGGTCGTCAAATGCGCCAACGTCAAGTGATGCAAGCTATTATTATGAAAGGAGCAAACTTCTCTTCTCTTGCAAGTTACGGTGACGTATTAAAAGCAATTCAAAAGAATGTAAAGACAAATTTAACACAAGATCAAATGTTTGATATGCAAAAGAACTATAAAGATTGTTTGCAAAATAAAGAAGATATTCAAATTCCTGGAGATGGTCATTTGCAAGATGAAATTTGGTATTATTTCGTATCTGAACAAGATCGTCAAAATGTATCTGAAAAATTAAAGGAACATCTTGAATTAGCTAAGAAGTAATATTTCAAACTCAACTGATCACACAGTAGTTTGGTTTCCAAAATGCAAAAGGTCATGAAATCTGGATAAAGTATGTGACAAATTATTATGTTACTAAATAATAGAAGTAAGAAAAGTCATTTTAGGTTATATAACCTAAATGGCTTTTCTTCTTATCTTGTACGAATGGGGAGTGAGCCCCCCCGCCTCAATCTTATAGACTCTATAATCCCCCTCTATGCTTGATAGATTCTTTGACAAGCTAATAAAATACACCAAATACCTATACCGAATAATACAGATGTACTTAATGAAAAAGAATTTTTCAACCCAATATAGACAATAAATAATAGTAATGCTGATGCAGGAAAACCATATAATACTCCTATAGCAAATTGACTTAATTCTTCTTTACTTCCGCCCTCAACAGAAATCCAAAATAAGCTAAGTAAACTGATAAGTGGAAGAGCAGCAATAAAGCCGCCAATGGTACTATAATGTTTAGCAAACTCAGTTACACCACCAATGATAAGGGCCGAGACGATAATTTTAACGAGGAAATGCATATTTTGCCTCCTTTGCTAATAATGAAAAAGCTTGTTCGAGTAATTGCTGTTCTTCTTTTGAAAATTGAGATTCTAAAACTTTTAGTTTTTCTTCATCTAATAATGTATGCTTTGTTAAAGCTTGATTCCCCTCTGTAGTCAATGTTAGATTAACGACTCGTTCATCTTGTTTATTTCGCTCCTTCATAACGAATCCTTTTTGAATAAGACGTTTGACATGCTCTGATGCCGTATTATGAGATAAGCCTAATTCAAAAGCAACCTTGCCAATTGTAGTTTCCTGTTCTCGGAAAATGATTTGTAGAATCCGAATGGCTTGGTGAGAAAGATTATCTTCATATTCATACCTTAAATGATAGTAAATGGTTTCCCAACTTTGATTGATGGTTTTCATAATGATATGCCTCCGTTTTTTATATCGTATAGTAAGATATATTCGTTTTATAAGATGTAAAATCCTTTTATTTGTATAAAAATTATTGAAAAAGTTTATTTTTCTTGAAATATACGGTACTCTTAGTGTAAGGGCATACACATAGCAAGAGAGAGGATGATAGAAGTGAATACATTTAAATGGATTAGTCATGAAAAGATGTATTTAGACCAAATACATGTTGAAAAATGTGGTCCTCTTTCAGTTGGCGTATATGGAGGGAATCAAGAGAGTGATGCGTATGAAAGAGGAGATGCAGTACTAGCTTGGTGGGACCCACAATTAGAATTCGAATTTGTTATGATCTTTGATGCTCATCATAAAACGAAAAATATACATTATATAATAGAAGCAATTTCTGAAAGAAAAGAGAAGTTACAAGAATTATTCTCATATCCCATTCATCTAGCATTTCATCATACACATATGTATTTATTAGCATTGTTTACAGATGAGTTATTTCTTGAGAAATGTGAACAAGAGAATGGAGAACTTGCGTGTTTAATTTGTTTACGAAAAGGTGAGTTCTTATATTGGTTATCAGTTGGTGATTGTTTTGCTTATTTATTTCATCCTGAACGAGGAAAGAATGGAAAAGGAAGACTAAATCAGCGGAAATACTATGAATGTATAGGAAGAAGAAATGTTTTTGCGGTGAATACACCTTGCTTTACTTCGGGGGTTCGAGGATTAGAAAGAGGTATGAATCACATTGTTATGGCAACAGATGGAATTTTAGAGTGTGATAAGCAAACGTTTGAGGATGATCAATCTTTATTTGATGCACTACATGATGGCGAATTTCTACAAATTGAGCCCGTCTTAGCGAATGTCCTTGAATGGAAAGGAAGGGACTGTGCTACGATTATTGGATGGTCCATTGATACAGAAAATAGAAAACGTGCAAATTAAGAAATGTAAAAGGGAGTTCAGGACATATACGTCTTGAACTCTCTTTATTTTTAAGCAACATGAATATGGTAAACTTTTAACCACTCATTCACTTGTAGCATATATTCCATTGCACTTTCAGCTTGGAAATCATCAATTTCCGGTTTTGTTAGCGATTCATTGTCTTTTTACTGTATCTTGTTAGATAGACAGAATATGTGAAGTTGTATGCTCTGGAGTATGTTAGATGAGAATTTCACTTTATGAAATGAAAAAAATAATGGTAATTATAAGAGAAAAAATTTTCCTGTACGTTATATAAGGTGTAAAAGCTTTTACAAAAAAATAAGGGGAATCGCTACATGAAATCAAATGATAAAAATTTTATAAAAAGGTTGCAGCGGCAAAAAGAAGATGCGCTAGAATTCGTTGTCGATACATATTTGCCATTAGTAAAAGGGATAACGCATAAAGTTCTTGTTCCCATTCAAAACGATGGGCTTATAGAAGAATGCATCAATGATATTTTTCTTTCTGTTTGGAATAACGCAAATAAGTTTTACGGGGATTCAAACGATTTTAAGAAATGGATTGCGGCGATTGCTAAGTTTAAAGCAATTGATTATTACCGAAAAGCCAACAAGAAAGTGGAAGTCATTTCAGATGAATTTAATTTAAGTACAGAAAAATCGATAGAAGATGAATTGATTGTTATGGAAAATAGGGAGGAACTAATACAGCTCATTAACCAATTAGAGCCTGTAGACCAAAAGGTGTTCATTATGAAATTTCTTCTCGGTTTAAGGACAGAGGAGATAGGAGAGAAATTAGGTTTAACTCGGGCAGCAATAGATAATCGGATTTATCGTGGGAAAAAGAAACTACAACAAAATGCTACGAATATTAGTTTTGGAGGTAGTGTAATATGAAAGACGTTTATGAGTTATTAAATGATATCGAAATAGATGAAAAAGAATTTGAGGAAATAGAAGCTTCTGAATTTGAAAAGGAAAAAGTGAAACGGAATCTAAAACAAGCTATGCGTAAAAAGAAAAAAATGAAGAACTGGAAAAAGGGTGTCGCTGCCGCATCCGTTTTAGTAGGGTTGTCAGTTGTAACACTTGGAATTGGGTTTCCTACTTACGCTGGCAGTCTTCCGATAGTAGGGGATATTTTTCGGTTTTTAGATAATGGTAGGACGGGACTTTATGAAAATTATAAAGAATTTTCTACTGAGTTAAATATGACGAGGGAAAGTAATGGAGTAAAAATAACGATTAATGATGCTGTTTTTGATGGAAGAACGGTATCAATAACGTATTCTATAGAAAGTGAGAAAGATTTAGGTGAGAAGCCAAGTATATTTGGTCACTTAGATATAATGGATTCGGATGGAATGGGAGGTAGCTCTCAGACTACTAAAGTGGGGGATAAAAAGTATGTAGGTATGATAACAGCAACTGATCATGGTAGTAAAAGAAAAGATGTTGCAAATATTAGATGGAATATAGAACAAACAGATATGTTGGAGGAAAAGAAAGCAATAAAAGGGAACTGGAATTTTGCGCTTACTTTAAAGGCAATGGACAGTAAAGAGATAAAGCTTCATGGAAGTTCGGAAAAAGAAGGAGTAAAAGTAAGTATGGAAAAAATGGAAGTGACCCCGATGTCATTCATCATTTTTTACAATCAAGAAGATTCTAAGGAGTTACTAAGTCAATGGGATGATGCGGATGTTGAATTAGAAATTAAAGATGATTTAGGAAATCAATATGCAGGTGAAGGAAATGGAGGGAAAAGTACAGCGGCAGAACCATATAAAAGTCATTGGAGTGCTACATTCCGAAAACTCAATGAAAATGCAACAAAATTGATTGTTACTCCCCGTGTTAACTTAAGAGTTCATACACCTGAAAATCATGGCGGAGTAGAAATGAGCGGCGGAAAAGAGAATAAAATTGAAGTACCTAAAAAAGAAGCGAAAAGTAAAAATATTGTGTTAGATGATATTGTAATTGATTTAAAGAAATAAAAGAGGAAAGGACTGCCTTAATAGTTTGGCAGTCCTTTTCCTTGTATTAAGAAGTAGTAATTAATAAAGCGTGAGGATGCTGCGTTTTATATTCTTCTTTCCATGGAATATTTAATTGCTCCCACGTTTGTCCAGCATCTAAAGATTGAAAGACACCATTATTATTTAACGTGTAAAACGTATGAGGCTCGGCTGGATTTGTTGCAAGCATGGAAATAACTGTACTGATTGCAGATGGTAGTCCTTGATGTACTTGTTGGAAAGGTGTATTTTTCGTTTTTCGATAAATATAAGATTCATAAGGAATACGGTGGTGAGCTAAATCAGCACTTGGCGCAGCAGAAACGAGGATCGTATCGCAATCAGCAGGATCGATAGCCATACTGTATAAATAGTGATGTTCTAATCCTTCACTGCATGAAGTCCAGCTACTTCCTCCATTATAACTTTCGAGATAGGCACGATCAGGACCACTCATAAACCCATCACCGCATGATGTATAAAGACGATTAGGAGCATCGGGGTGCATAAGCAATTGATGGGCATCGATAGGAGCACCGAATTTTTTATCGGTCCAGGTTTGTCCATTATCGTTACTTTGAATAACGGCCCCGGCTTCAATTGATACATGTAGCGTATCTTGTTTATTTGGATCAACTGTAATCCATCGTACATGATGTGTGAAAGGACGAGGGGGAAATGCCCACGTATATGAAGAAAGTAATGATTTCATATTTTTACATTCATTCCACGTTTCACCACCATTTTCTGAGTAAAATAAGGCACTAGGTTCTGTGCCAACATAAACGACGCCATAGCCATTAACTTTCTTATTGGAGCTTACAGTTATCGCAGTAATAGAAGAATGTAAAATACCATCTTCTTTAGGGAAATCAAAGTAACGGTAAGAATCGCCAATCGGTCTCCAAGAATCCCCACTATCGTCACTTAACCATAACCCCCGGCCAAACGTACCGCAATATATACGGTTGGATTGAAATGGGTCTACTGCAATACAAGTAGGCTGCATATTTTGTAAATGATATTGAATTTGATACTCTTCGTTTTTTTCTTCCAAGACAACAAGTTCTCGTTCCATACAGAGAAATAGCCGTTTCAAAACTATAACCTCCTTGAATTTTTGTTTACTATTAAACAATATGAAAGAGAAAAAGAAGTAGTCTATTTTTTTGTTGAGAAAAAAGGACTTGTATGAAAAGTAACGAAGATTGTATAAGTGGAGAGGTGACTCGTGGCGTAACACAAAATAAAGTATACATTATTAAATATTACGATTGTAAAAGAAGTACATGATTTACATATAAAGTATGGATTTGTCACCTTATTATCAAAAAAGATGAGGAGAATTTAATCATATTCAGACAATTTGCGAAGTATGAAAGAAAAAAGATGATAAAAAGTGTCATAACATTCTTTGCGTAACATACATATATATAATGTGGCCACAAACAGTTTGTAAGGTAAATATTTCATGAAATTACTTTACTTATAAAACATCATCTTTTACAATCAAAGTGGTAATTAATAAAGGTTATCATTTTCAATTGTTGTAGAAAGGAGTTTTTTTAGATGGGTAGTCAACTCCGTTTTGCTGTTGAAAATCGTAAGAGGTATTTAATTGATCAGTTAATTGGGGCAGGTGTGTTTAAAGTTCTCGGCCGACAATTATACGAGCTTTCCTTAGAAGAGTTAGAAAAAGAGTTTAGGGACATTGAGAAATATGCCGAGATTCGTGCATAATCATAGAGAAGTGTGAAGGGAGAGCCGTTTATGTTTTCTACAACATAAACGGCTCTTTCTCTTATTGCATAGAAATTATTTTTTGTATTTCTTTCATTGGTCGCAACCAGTTTTGAGACATTATTTGCTCTATTTGTGCTGCATCCTTGTTCCTTAATGCTTCGATGATTAAATTGTGCTCTTCAATAGATTTACGTGCAGGAATCGGTTACGGGATTCTTGTTGTGATAAGTACAATTATACTTGTTATATGGGGTAATGTAATCAATAAGCCTAATAAATCTAAAACATAAATAAAAACAAGGTGGTCACCCTTTGAGGAAACCATCTTGTTTTTTTACGTTGTATTATGATACAACGGTAAACGGAGGAATTGGATCAACAAAATTATCCCATTCCTGTTCCATTTCTTCATCAGTTAGTAGACATGTATCTAAAGATTGTTCAATTGTAGACTGGTTCATTTCAATTCCAATAAAGACAAGTTCTGTAATACGATCCCCGTATTGTTTATCCCAATTTTTTAAGATGTCTGGTTCTTCTATAAGTATTTGCTGTTGCTCAGCTTCAGGTAATGCGGCAATCCATTCACCAGCACCTTGAATGGTAATCGAAGAACCAGCTTGAGAAAGAAGCCCCATCATATGGTTACGAGATGCAAGCCAGAAAAAGCCTTTCGCTCTTACTACATCTAATGGCCATTTTTGTAACCATTTCATAAGGCGTACAGGATGAAATGGACGTTTGCGGCGATAAACAAAGGAACCGATGCCGTATTCTTCTGTTTCGGGCGTATGGTGTTCGGTATTTAACTCCTGAATCCAACCAGCTGATTGACTTGCTTCATCATAGTTAAATAAATTTGTATTTAAAATTTCATTTAGTGGAACTACACTAAATGAAGATTCAATGATTTTTGCCCCAGGATTCAATTTTTGTAAGAGGCGATGAAATTCCATGACATCTTCTTTCTCCAGTAAATCCGCTTTGTTCAAAAGAATCACATTTGCAAATTCAATCTGATCAATTAATAGATCGATAACTTCTCTTGTATCGGTTTCATCAATTGCTTGTTTTCGATTTAGTAAACTTTCGCCAGCGGCAAAATCATCCCAAAATCGATTTGCATCAACTACAGTAACCATTGTATCAAGGCGACATTTACTTGTTAAGTCAATGCTAAGTTCTTCGTCCATATACGTAAATGTTTGTGCGACTGGAATGGGTTCACTAATACCGGAAGATTCGATAACGATGTAGTCGATATCTCCTGCTTCTACAAGACGGTTTACTTCAATGATTAAATCTTCTCGAAGTGTACAACAAATGCAACCGTTTTGAATTTCTACTAATTTTTCTTCAGTGCGGGAAAAACCTCCTTGTTTTACAAGAGCAGCGTCAATGTTTATTTCGCTCATGTCATTTACAATGACTGCTACTTTTAATCCCTCTTTATTTGTCAAAATATGATTTAATAAAGTAGTTTTTCCGGATCCTAAAAAACCACTTAATACAGTAATGGGTACTCTTTTCATTGTATATTCCTCCTATTAAATCGTAATCATTACGTTTTATAATAAACGACAAGGAGATAAAATGCAACAATAAATCATAATGATTACGATTTGAGAATAGGAATAGATCATAGAAAAATATTTGGATTATGTCATAGAAAAAGAGGACAAGCATACGTTTAAATATGAATAAAACGGAGGCGAGGAAGTTGGTTTTTAATAGAATATCAAAAGAGTTAATTGGTACACTCCTCATTGCTATTTTTCTTTTTTTATTATTTTTTGTGGACTTTACAAGCCTAGCAAACTTACACAAAAGTATTCCGAAAGAATGGCTGAATGTGAATGCAGTCTTTTTAAGCATTTTCTTTGAAGCAGTACCATTTATTTTATTAGGAGTTATCGTCTCTTCTATTATCCAAGTATTTGTTACAGAAGATATGATTCAAAAGGTATTGCCGAAATCTCCTATCGTAGCGATGATTCCTGCAGCATTTGTAGGTATTGTATTTCCAATGTGTGAATGTGTCATTATACCTATTGTTAGAAGGCTCATTCAAAAGGGACTACCTCTTCATGTTGGAATGGTTATTTTAGTAAGTGCTCCAATTATGAATCCGATTGTTTTTTTATCGACATTTTATGCATTTCAAACAAATGCAACTGTCGTATACGCTCGTTTTGGTATAACAGTTCTAGTTTCACTAATAATTGGACTCGTTGTGTATTATTGCTATCGAGGGAAAAACGTTTTAAAAGATGCAGCGGTCTCGGTCCATGAAAAGCAAAAAAAGAGTTGGAAAGATGTTGCAAGTCACACAGTTGATGAATTTTTTGATACAGGAAAATATTTATTAATCGGTGCTTGTTTAGCAAGTGTGTTTCAAACATTTTTAGACCGGAATGCACTTGATGTAGTAGCACATAATGAGCTGATTTCACCAGTCGTGATGATGGGTTTTGGGTATGTCTTATCGCTTTGTTCAGCTGCGGATGCTTTTATTGCCGCATCTTTCGGTCATATATTTTCGACTAAAGCTCTTCTTTCATTTCTTGTATTCGGTCCAATGCTTGATTTTAAAAATACGTTTATGTTATTTGCCTATTTTCAAAAGAAGTTTGTATTCTTTTTTATTGGGATTGTGATTGTGTCTGTGTACATGGTTGTTCAGCTCACAATGTGATAAGGAGGGGAAACGATGAGTAGTCAAAAGCAAAAGGCCTTTCATCGTTATATTCGTGGGATTATTTTGCTTGGCTTGGCGATGTTGTTATTTAAACTTCTTGTGACAGGGAACATTGAACACTTCATTGCACCAAAAATGACGAGGTTTACATATGTAGCGTTTGCTGTATTTCTATTTCTAGGCTGCTTACAAGTATGCAGAAATGGGGAAGTGGAACAAAAGGATTGTAATTGTTGCGCGCATCATTCCGCACCGGAATCAAGAATGAAGGTTGTACTTTTATATGCTCTATTCGTTATTCCAATTGTGAGCGCTTTTTTATTTTCTAACGTAACAATTGATGGTAGCTTAGCATCGAAGAGAGGAATGAATCAAAGTGCACAGGCAAAAAGTGTAGAAAAGCAAGTAATAAAGGAAAAACAAGTAAGTTCTGATTGGCGAGAGCTATTAGTTGATCAAGAAGAAGAGCCGATTCAAAATCTTCCTACATCAGAACAATCGTCGGAACAGTTAGAGAAAACGATAATGAATCAAAAGAAGATACAAATAGAGGACAAAAATTATATTCAAACAATGAATATAATTGGTCAAGATGTTCTTGGATTTAAGGGAAAGGAAATTACATTTACAGGGTTTGTTTATAACGATAAAGAGGTGAAAGGGGATAAAACAGTAGTTGCCAGGTATGGTATTACATGTTGTATTGCAGATGCTTCTGTGTGGGGGATGATTGTAACTGGGAAAGAAATGAAAAAATTTCCGGAAGAGACGTGGGTACAAGTAACTGGATTATTAGATGAAACAACATATAAAGGAACGCTATTTCCACTTGTGAAAGTAAGTAAAGTCGAAAAAATCGAAAAGCCAAAAGATCCGTATGTGTATGATGCTCTGCCGCAGTAATGGATTAGAATAATGTAGATCGAGATACGTGTATACAGAACATGTATAAAGAAAAAATGAACGTAAAACATCCTTCTTCACTCTAATGAGAAAAGAAGGATGTTTTATTATTTGTACAATGGATTATCAACTTTTACATAAAAGTAGGAATGTGCTTCACCCATCATCCGCATGAGCGTTAAAGCTTTATAGTCTATCTTTTCTGCAAAGAAAACATCATAATCCGCGGCTGCATTTTGTATATAGCGCATGTCTTGGCGTAAATCCATAAAAATATTTTGTGTAACTCGTTTTACAATATTCCAAAGCAGTTGTTCATCAATTTTATAGAAACGGCTGACATGAATAAATAATTCTCCAAAGTGATTTTGCATTACTGAGTAAAATACTTTATTTCGTACACTCTTTTCATCATCAACTAAAATTCGAGATTTGTGATGGAAGTTTGTAATGTCAATTCCTGCTTGCCGTAAGCGACCACGATGAACTCGGATGCCTTCCCAATCACGTATAAGAAGTCGATCTGGTGTACCATCTTTTTTAAAGACAGGCACTATATTTTGTAGATGGCCTTCCAGACCAATTCCGTATTTCACCATAAGTGGAATAAATCCAGTTAAAGCGTTAGTTACATATTTTTCAATAAAGGTAATGATTGCATCATGCAATGGTAGAAAATGCTTCGCTTTATACAGTTCGATAAGTTCAACGATAAGAGGTTGATTTGCTCCGTGTACTGATGCAACGAGAGCAGAACCTACAATTGCCCATTCGTCTTTATGAATATAGGAGTGAACATTATCACGAATGACACATGCGAGATTTTCACTTCTCATTGTTTGCCAATCTATATTAGAGTCATTTATATCAAGGAAATGTGCACCAGCACGTTCCATAATCGGAATGAATTTTGCTTCATCGATACTTGTATCTTCTTTTGCAATTTTTTGTAATATGTTACTCATCAGAGGACCGTTATGGATGGTCTGTTCTGATAATGTCCGCACTTCCCCCGTTAAATGAACATTTGTTGTTAATTTATAATGGGGCCTTCTTGTTTCATAATTCGCCGGGAAGATGGTACGAAATGACATGCCAGCTACATATGGTGCGTCATAATCAAAAATAATAATTTTCTCCTGTTGAATTTCCGTTTTATATAATTCTTGCAATGTATGAATCATTTGCCAAGGATGGATAGGTAATAAAAAATAATCATTTATTTTATCGCCCAATCGTATCTTTGCCTCGATTTTTAATATAGGTTCAAAAGAAAAAATGATAGGATTCCAATCTTGTGAGTTCATAAATGCGGTACTTACATTTTGTTTATGAACGGCTACAAACCGGAGTGGAATCGTATTTTTAAATTCTGCTGAATAAGCGATTGTTTCTTCAGGATTTAAACCTTTTCTCATTTTTGCTCCCGGATGGCAAGGGTGTCCTTCGATAACAAGTTGTTCAAAAAAAGTATAATGATCATTTGTTTGGGCCGCTGCAGTTAATGTTGAAACTGCATTAGATTGTTCATGAAATGTATAGGCCAAGGATAAATTAGCAGCGCTATTAGCCAAATCTTCTTCAAACATATGAAAATAGGAAGAAGGTCCCTCCCAATCTTCTTGGAAAATTAAAGCTAATACTTCGTTTGGATGCGTAATTTCTTTTTGTGTAGATGGTGATATATGTATATATGGACCATGTACAATTGGACGATCAAAAGCATATATTTGTTGAATTGGTACAAGTAAGTAACAGTTTTGTTTCTTAAAATATAAAGCTTGTATCAGAGAAGATTTTTCAAATAACTTCTGATGTGTATGTACATAGTCTAGTAAATAATCTGGACAATCGTCTGTTGAAATAGAAATAAATGTTTCATATGATTTTTGAAACGTTACCGCGGTATTCATTAACCTACTTATATTTTCTCGAATGACAGAAGAGAGAAGGCGTTCTAATATACCCTCCCGACCTTTAGATAGATTTTGTTTATATGTTTCATGTAACGGTGGATGAGTTTGCTGTAAAAAAGAAAATAGTGTTTGTTCTTCTGTCTCAAATGAATGAATGCTCTTTAACTGCATAGGAACCACCTTTCTTAATTTTTAATCTTTACAAAAAAGAAAGAATATTTTATATTGGTTTTGTGATGAAATTGATAATCAATCTCAATTATAAGGGGTGGATTTAAAATTGCAACAAAAAATTTGGGGTGATTCTTATTCGAAAACCTTTTTTTGTTAGTTCATTTTTTTTGTTTATGGGGAATTGGCTCGGAATGACCGCTATCAATTGGTACGTTTATGATTTGTACCATAGTGCAACTTATTTAGGGTGGTTAAACTTTGTGCGACTTATTCCTATTGCATTATTTAGTGTGTATGCAGGAAAACTGTGTGATTTATATCCGCGTGTCAAATTAATGAGATCATATTCTTTTTGGGGATTTGTATTGACAACTTTACTTGCGATTTATGCTGCTTTCGTTACTCCTTCATATTTTGTTTTTTTACTTTTTTCATTTATACGAGGGGTAATTAGTGCATTAGAAACACCAAATCGGAATACACTTCTTTCAGATATTGATACAAATAATCAAATTAGTAAACTGATTTCTATGCATTCATTTGTTATGAATGTTTGTCGATCAACAGGCCCGGCATTAGCAGGATTTCTTATCGCAGCAGGACATATTACATTAACATTTATGATGCAGGCCGTTTGTTCACTTATTGCCTGGGTTCTTGTTTTATCAATGAAAGATCAACCGATGAAAAAACGAAAAGAAAAGAGAAAAGCGAGTTGGAAACAAATTATTGCGTATTTCTCTTATGACAAAATGGGAAGAAATATCTTTGTGACATCACTTATTACAATGGCTTTCGGTTTTTCCTATACGTCTGTCTTGCCAGCGCTTGTTTCAAAACAATTTACGGGAAAAGCAGAAGTGTTTGGAATTGCTATGTCATCAGCTGCAATTGGTGCGATTATAGCTACTATAATTCTGCCGAAAGCACTGTGCTATATTTCAGAAGTGCGTCTGTATTATGCTAGCTTAATCCTATTTTCCATTTCTTTAGCGCTACTGATTATTAATAATGCATATGTATTTTTTGTTCTCTTATTCTCTATTGGTTTATTTGGTCAGCTATTACGATCAAGTAATCGTGTTTATTTTCAGCATCATGTCCGTGAGGAAGAGCGAGGACTGATGCTTAGCGTAGTGCTGATGGATCGAGGGATGATTCCGCTTGGTTCAATCTTAGTTAGTTATTCCCTTGAATATGTTGGGATTGTTGAAACATTTATTTTGATGGGGATTGTATGTATGATTCCACTTTTATTTCAATTTATCAGTCTGAAACAACAAAAAAAGAGGGGGAGAGAGTTTGTCCATTCAAAGCAAACGAGTTAATAGAGTAAAAGCAGAACGGAGTATTTTAAATCGTTTTTGTAATGCACTTATTCGAGAGAAGGTATTACAAGAGAGTTGTGCGATATTCAAACATGAGCAGGGCATAGAAATTGTAGATAGCTTAAATGATGTGGAATTATTGTTAGAAGTCGAGCAAGAAGGCGCATTTGAACGCTACGAGTTCATATTCCCCATTCGTTTTAAAGTTCGTGGACATATAAGATGGATTGAGTCATTGTCAATGTTTTTGGAAGAAGTAGCTCCATTTTTGTGTATTTATATTTCACAGTCTTTACAAGAAGAATTGGAGAATAGTGTAACTAATTTAGAGCTAGCGTATGAGGCATGGGATCGGAAACAGGAATGGGTGAAACAACAATTAGAGACAAACGTTATGTTTGTAACAAAAACAAGGCCAAATAATCTATATCAATTTTTAAAAACTTTAAAAATATGCATACCATTTGATGAGTTTATTTATACGGAATCACTCGTCATTGAAGGCCATCCGCTTCATCCATCTACGAAAACGAAACTTGGTTTATTAAAAGAAGAAGTGGAGTTGTATGCACCAGAATTTGAACATGTTGTTCCATTAAACGTTTTGCTTGTTCATAAAGATGTAGCTGAAGTAACCGGAGATCATATAAAAAAACCACTCATATATGAAAGTTCATCAGATTTATATGAAGCAGTATATACATTACTTATAAACAAGGAAAAAAGAATGGAGGATTATTATCCATTTCTTATTCATCCATGGCAATATGAGCATGTGTTACAAGAAGAATACGGTCCGGAATTGGAAGAAGGATGGATTATTCCAATTCCATATCAATTGTCTTCACGTGCAACACTATCATTTCGAACAATGAATATATTAAAACTACCATATCATGTGAAACTTCCAGTACGGGCACAAGCAACGAGTGCTGTTCGTACTGTATCGCCAGAAATTACAGTAAATGGCCCGTTATTATCCGAAGTACTAGATAGCATATATAAAAAGGAGCAACAGTTAGAGCAATCTGTCGTTGTTATAAGAGAGCGGGTAGGAGCTTATTTTTCTAAACAGAATAATAGAGATTTAGGGCGTAATTTAGCATTTATTTTACGAGAAGATCCCAATCAATATAGAAGAGACGGAGAATTACTATGGGTTGGTGCTAGTTTAACAGCAAGTAATCCATTAAAAGAAAATGAACCGGTCATTTTAGATATCATGCGTACATATTTCGGAAAGGAAGACGTTGGTAAAAAAGAGGTATGTCACTATATAGCTCATTATACTGAAAAGGTGATGTTTCCATTATTGGAGTTGGTTTTACAGTATGGGATAGCCTTAGAGGGACATATGCAAAATTCGATTATTGCTACAAAAGATGGTGAAGTAACTCGTATTCTTGTTCGTGATCTTGGCGGGGTGAGAATTCATAAAGAGAAATTAGCAAAATGGATAAATCTTGATAGCATGCAAGAAGCTGCGTTGTTTACGGATGATATGAACGAAGTGTATAACAAATTCATTCATTCTGTTTTACAAAATCATTTTGGAGATTTGTTATTTACAATAGCTAGAACGATTGATGATATACAAGAAAAAGAGTTATGGAGAATTGTTACAAATGTTGTGGAAGATTTTATGGCAGGGGCAACAACAGAGCAAAAAGCCGCAATATTTGCTCCTTTCATTGAAACAAAGGCACTTTTTTCGATGAGAATACATGATCAGGCAAAATCGTATTTATATACAAATTTTGCAAATCCGCTTTGTATGTAGGAGGGATGCAACATGTCACCCATTATGAAAATAAACCTTTCAAAATTAAAACATAATGCTCTTATGATGAAACAACTGTGCGAGCGTGCAAATATTATGTGTTTTCCTGTAACTAAAGGAGTGGGGGCTGCAACAAAAGTAATTGAAATTTTAAACGAAGTTGGATTTACAAGGTTTGCTGATTCAAGATTACAACATCTCCAAAAAATCCGTTCGCTGATGGGAAGCGTTGTAGAATTGCTCTTAATTCGTACACCAGCCTTATCAGAAGTGGAGGAGACGGTTCAGACTGTAGATATCAGTTTGAATTCTGAACTTTGTGTGATTGAGGCGTTAGGAAGGGCGGCAGTACGATGCGGAAAAATACATCGGGTTATTTTAATGGTAGATTTAGGAGATCTTCGTGAAGGGATGATGCCTGAACAAACGGTAGAGACTGCTCAAAGGGTAATTGAAGTACAAGGGATAGAACTGTTTGGTATTGGAGCTAATTTCACCTGTTTTAGCGGTGTGATTCCAACTGAGTCTTCTTTACGAGAGTTAACGCAATTAGCGGAGTTAGTGGAAAGAAAAATCGCACAGCCACTTTCAATTATTTCGGGCGGGAATTCTAGTTCCCTACCTCTTATCTTACAGAGGAAAGAACTAGGACGTGTCAATTCTCTTCGGATTGGCGAAGCTATTTTCCTCGGGAAAGAAACAGCATATGGGAAGAACATTCCTTTTATGTACCAAGATATATTTTTGGTGGAAGCTGAGATTATTGAGATGAAAAGAAAGCCCTCGATGCCTAAAGGGGTGATTGGAAAAAACGCTTTTGGTCAAGTTCCATGTTTTGAAGAGAAAGGAGAACGATTGCGGGCTATCGTTGCCATTGGTCGACAAGATTTGGATATTAGTGGATTATATCCACTTGATGAGCATATCGAAATTCTTGGCGGGAGTAGTGATCATTTAATTATTGATATAACAGATAGTATAACATATCGTGTCGGTGACAAAATTCAGTTTGTTCCAGCATATAGCGGGATGCAAAGTGGGATGTCTTCTTCACTTGTACGTAAACAATATGTATTCGATGATGTCATACAAAAGGTGCATAATTTGTAAAAGTATAGACAATTATCAAAATTATGTTATTATATTAAATGAAAATGATTATCAATATTAATAGATGGGGGATTACATAATGAAAAGACAGAAGTTTGGTATTGCCGCATTAGCATTTGCGTTAGCGGTGGGTGCTCTTTCTGGATGTGGAGCAGAATCAAAAGAGACAGTGAAGAAAGAAGAGAAAGCGGAAGCAACAAAACAAACTGGAGCAGTAAAAATTAAGAACGAGTGGGGAGAAACAGAGTTGAAGGAAACTCCAAAACGAGTGGTAGCACTGGACTTCTCATTTACTGATACATTAACAGCTTTAGGAATGACACCAGTTGCAACTGCAGGGATAGGAAAAACAAAAATTCCAGAATACTTACAAGATAAAGTGAAACAAACAACGGATGTAGGTGAGAGGAAAGCGCCAAACTTAGAGGTAATTCAATCAGCAACACCGGATTTAATTATTGCAAGTAAGGATCGTCATAATATGGTTAAGAAAGAATTACAAGATATCGCACCAACGATTGCTTTAGACGATAATAGCTATCAAGAAGTATTAGAAAATGTTGATACCATTGCAAAAGCTGTTGGCAAAGAAGATAAGGCAAAAGAGATAAAGAAAGAGTTAACAGATAAGATTGCCAAAACAAAAGAACAAATAAAAGGTGAACCAACTGCAGTTGTAATTGGTGCGTTTGATGGTGAATTTTCTGTTTGGATTAAAGATTCCTTTATTGGAACATTAATGACAGACATTGGTGTGAAATATGCATTTGAAGGTAAAAAAGAGAAAACAGAAGGTAAGGCGGAAATCGCAAAAATCACTATGGAACGCTTAAATGAAATTAATCCGGATTACATATTCTTATATGGTGAAAAAGTTGAGAAATTTAAAGAAAATCCACTATATAATAATTTAAAAGCCGTAAAAGAAAAACATGTAATTGATGTGGATCGTAACCTATGGGCACGTGGCCGCGGGCCAATTGCAGCATCAAAAATTTTAGATGAAGCCATCCCAGCTTTCACTGGTCAGTCAGCTAAGTAGGGAGTGGACTGCTTTGAAGGAGGAACAATTAGAGAGCAAACGGGAACTTTTTTCGTATGCTCCTTCTGTTTTTAAATTTATTTTTTTCTTTCTATTATTACTAGTAATCGCTAGTATTTCTGTTTTATTTCGTGTGAAAGGTCTTACACTATATAATCTGTATGAAGTATTTTCAGCGGATACGAAAAACTTAATTTATTATACAGTTTGGCATGTACGTATGCCGCGTGTTTTACTCGCAATATTAATCGGTGCTGCGCTAGCAGTTGCGGGGTGTTTATTACAAGGAATTACACGTAATCCGTTGTCAGATCCAGAAATTATGGGGGTAAACCAAGGTGCTTCTTGCTTTGTGGTGTTAGCTCTTTTAATTTTTGGTGATAAGGATGCGAGCTTTGTTATTTTAATAGCAGCTTTTGTTGGTGCTGCAGTTGGTGGCAGTGTTGTGTATTCCTTAGCGTTTCGCGGAGAGTATACACCGTCGCGCCTTGTATTGGCTGGGATTGCGGTTAGTTTCTTTCTTGGTTCTGTAACAACAGGATCTATTTTACTATATGAAACACAACTAAATGAAATTTTATACTGGATGGCTGGTAAATTATCTGGGGCAAATTGGCTTGATATAAAGCTAACATTAGTAACAGCAGGACCAGTTATCATTATTACGGCTTTACTAGCAAATCAGCTGAATATTCTCGCTCTTGGTGAAGAAACAGCGCGGGGATTAGGGATCAATGTCCTCCGTATACGCCGCATCTTTGCACTTATCATTGTTCTATTAGTTGGAAGTGGAGTTGCAGTGGCAGGTCCAATTGGATTTGTAGGTTTGATGGTTCCACATATTGCAAGGAAAATCGTCGGTGAAGATTATCGAATCATTATACCATTCTCAGCATTACTTGGAGCGAACTTACTTGTCTTTGCTGATTTTGTAGCGCAGTGGGTTTCCTATCCAGCAGATACACCTGTGGGCGTCATTACCGCATTGCTTGGCACACCATTCTTTGTTTACTTAATGAGAAGAAAGAGGGGTGCTATGCGATGAAGAAATTTGGGCGATTCACAATGATTATGATAGTAGGTGTTCTATTATTCATTCTCTTTGCAGTGCTTAGCTTAAGATTAGGGGCAGTTCCAACACCGCTTTCACAAATCGTGGAAGAAATAACAACAGGGAAAGGAGTCGTTTTAAAATATCGTGCCCCGCGTCTGGTAATTGCGGCGTTAGTAGGTATTAATATGGCACTATCAGGATCTGTTTTACAAAGCATTACGAGAAATCCGCTTGCTGCTCCTGATATTATTGGGATTTCTGCTGGAGGAGGACTTGTTGCTGTTGTGATGCTTTTAGTGTTCCCGAGTGCCCCGCCGATGATGCTTCCTGTTGCAGCGTTTTTGGGTGCATTGCTCGCAAGTATACTTGTTTATATGTTATCGTACCAAAAAGGCGGGTTAAAACCAGAACGTCTTGCGTTATGTGGAGTCGCAATATCTGCTGGCTTACAGGCTTTAATTACATTTATTATTGTAAAGTTTGCGCTTGACTCCTCACAAGCACTTGTTTGGTTAAAAGGAAGTTTATATGCACGGTCTATGCAACACGTTGAAATGTTATGGCCATGGACCGTTGTTGGATCAGTGATTGTGTTTTTAAGTTATAAACAAATTAACCTTCTTTTATTGAATGAAGAAACAGTAAGAGGGCTCGGTATGCGCTTAAACATTGTCCGCTTCATACTAATTGGTACAGCGGTTGGATTAGCTGCTAGTTCTGTAGCGGTTGCAGGAACAATTGGCTTTGTTGGTCTTGTTATTCCACATGCAGCACGTTTGTTAGTTGGTTCAGATAGTAGAGTATTTCTGCCAGTTTCGGCTTTACTTGGTGCATTACTTGTAGTCGGCGCAGATATGGTGGGAAGAATTATAATTCCACCAATTGAAATACCAGCCGGAATCATTACAGCACTTATTGGAGCACCTTATTTTATTTACCTAATTGTTAAGAGAAAAGCAGCATAAAATAAATGATATATAATAAGGAGTGAACAAGATGACGAGTTTATATACAGAGCATCTTGAACTTACCTACGGAGAGAATACTATTATTCATAATTTAGAATTGCATATTCCAAATGGGAAGATTACAGCTCTAGTAGGGAGAAATGGTTGCGGGAAATCGACAATTTTAAAATCATTAGCACGTCTTCTGCAACCAACAAAAGGGAATGTTTATTTAGATGGTAAGGCCATTCAAACGATGCCGACGAAAGAAGTAGCGAAAAAACTAGCTATTTTACCTCAATCTCCGACAGCACCTGAAGGACTTACAGTTGAAGGGCTTGTGTGGCACGGACGATATCCACATCAACGTTTACTTGGAAAACGGAGTGATCAAGACTATGATATGGTCAATTGGGCACTGCAAGTAACAGGAATGACTGAGTTTAAAACTCGTACATTAGATGAACTATCTGGTGGACAAAGGCAACGAGTTTGGATTGCAATGGCACTTGCACAAGATACAGAGTTGTTATTATTAGATGAACCAACAACATATTTAGATATGGCACATCAACTTGAAGTACTCGAACTGTTAAAGAAGTTAAATGAAGAAGAGAATCGGACAGTCATTATGGTTGTACATGACTTAAATCATGCAGCAAAATATGCACATCATCTTGTTGCTATAAAAGATGGGAATAAAGTAATGGAAGGTGCACCGAAAGAAGTTTTAAATGATGAATTATTCGAAAATGTATTTGGTGTAAAAGCTCGTGTTACATATGATGAAATTGCTAAAACATATATGTGTACACCGTATGCGTTAATGAAAGAAGAAAAAGAAGTGCATAATCAACAAGCAGATCGTGAAGTTGGATAAGGAAGAAGCTGCTCCAAAAGGTTGAGAAAAAACGACCTTTTGGAGACAGCTTCTTCTTTTTTATCCTTGTATTATTTCGTTTTGATAGAAAGCTCAATGGTTTCAATTCATAATCAGCATGCGTTGAAGAAATGCTCCACTCTATAGTTGAATATATGAGTCATTTCAATCATTATACGTAATTTGATAACGTATTTTGGACACATTAAAAAGGTGAATTTTCAAGTGAACATGTTTAGGGATTGGGCTGAAAAAATGTTTTGGAGGGATTTTTTATGATAAGAAATTGTGCCGCATTACTTATTATTGATGTGCAGATAGGTTCTTTTCAGGAGGAACAACCACTATATAGGGGAGAGGAATTATTAGGAAATATCAAGTTATTAATTTCAAAAGCTCGCTTTGCTAAAGCACCTATTTTTTATATGAAGTACAATGGAAAGGCTGGTTCTTTACTTGAAAGAGAGACTCCAGGATGGGGAATTCATACATCTATAGCCCCGTTGACGGAAGACATTATTATTGAAAAAAATCATCCGGATTCATTTCATAGAACAAACTTGCAACAGGAACTAGATGAACGAAATATAAAACAAATTGTAATCACGGGAATTCAAACGGAGATTTGTGTGGATGCAACATGTAGGCGTGCTTATAGTCTTGGATATGAGCTTACGCTTGTAGAAGATGGACATAGTACATATGATTCTAAAATCTTATCTGCATCACAAATTATTGATCATCATAACGAAATATTTGCTCAGTGGTTCGCTAATGTTAAACCAGCTAAGCAAATTGAATTTTAGTTGATGTTTTATTATACAATTAATTTTTAGTTGAAACATGTTTCGAATTACGTATAGTGTTATTTCTAAAGTTCGTTTTTTGACTTGCTTTTCGTAATGGATGAGTATGTATTTTCGGAAATTATAAATAAAAATGCAATATTTTTTATAATTTCCATTGCGAAAAGCACAATCTACTTTTACAATAGAAAGGGTTGTATATATTATACTAGAAAAATAAATCAAAATAATGTGAAAATTGCGTTTTGTCTTTTGTATGTAGTATACACGTGAGACGACACACATCATGTTATCGACTTGGAAGGAGAGAAGCAAATGAAAAGTGTAAGATTACCATCGATTCCGGAAATCATCATTCTATTATTACTGTTTCTTGCTGTCGTCTTTTCTTTTCAAACGATTTTTAATCTCCCAATTCAATTAGCGCTATTTATTTCATGGTTTTTAGTTATTGCGCTTGGATTAAGGTTAGGATTTCGTTATCAAGAATTGCAAGAGGCAATTACGAAAGGAATTACCAATGGACTAGAAGCCATTCTTATTTTAGTTGCTGTAGGAGCACTAATTGGAACATGGATTGCTGGCGGTGTTGTACCGACATTAATTTACTACGGGTTAGAATTTATTCATCCGAGTATATTCTTATTAGCAACCTTAATAATTTGCTCCATTACTTCTATCGCAACAGGTACATCATGGGGAACAGTTGGTACAGCTGGTATTGCTATGATGGCAATCGGTGAAGGCCTTGGTTTGCCGCTTCCACTAGTTGCTGGTGCCGTTCTTTCAGGCGCTTATTTTGGAGATAAATTATCGCCGCTTTCTGATAGTACAGTACTTGCTGCTTCAATGGCAAAAGTAGATGTTATTGCGCACGTTCGAGCTATGCTTGTATTAGACGTTCCAGCATACATTATTACCGGTATTATGTTTACAGTTGCCGGATGGATGTATGGCGGAGATAATGTTGATTTACAAAAAGTAGAGTTTTTAAAAGAATCTTTATTAAAGCACTTTGATATTAAAATATGGATGCTCGTTCCAGCGGTTATTGTTATTGCACTATTAGCAATGAAAAAACCATCCATGCCAACGATTGCAATGGGAGCGCTTCTCGGTGCGATTTGGGCAACTCTTTTCCAAGGCATGCACTTTGGAGATGCAATTGGAACGGCGTATAATGGTTTCTCTATTAAATCAGGTGTAGATTTCATTGATCAGCTGCTAAATCGCGGCGGGATCAACGGTATGCTTGGTTCAGTAGCGGTTATTATTTTCGGATTAGGTTTTGGAGGATTACTTGAAAAACTAGGTGTTTTAAAAGTAATCGTATCAAAATTTGAGAAGAAACTAAACTCTGCAGGAAATGTAACACTTTCCACATTAATTGTTGCGTTCTTAGCAAATGTATTTGGCTGTGCAATGTATGTATCACTTATTTTAACACCAAAAATTATGCAAGAAAGCTATGATAAATTGAAATTAGATCGCCGCGTGTTGGCCCGTAACTCAGAAGTAGGCGGAACGTTAACTTCTGGTATGGTTCCATGGTCTGATAACGGAATCTTTATGGCTGGTATTCTAGGTGTGTCAACAATATCATACGTCCCATTTATGTGGTTAAGCTTTGTATCATTGATTCTTGCAGTAATTTACGGATATACAGGTAAGTTCATGTGGTATGTGGATGATACTGAAAAAGGGAAGCAAGTATCATAGTAACAAAGAGGTCATCTTTTGCGAAAAGCAAAGGGTGGCCTTTTTTATTTTTTTAAGTACATATTTTGCTATTTTGACAGGAGAATGAAATTATCTTAACACAAGTGAGAATCCTTATCATTCTAATGGAAGTCTGTTACAATAAAAATGTAGGTATTTTACTTTCAAGGGGATGAAAAAATGGAGTACAGAATGGAAAGAGATACATTAGGAGAAATGAGAGTTCCAGCTGATAAATTATGGGCAGCACAAACGCAGCGTAGTAAAGAAAACTTTCCAATTGGAACGGAGCATATGCCGCTTGAAATTATACAGGCATTTGCAATTTTAAAGAAAAGTGCCGCGATTAGTAACCAGAAATTAGGGAAGTTGTCAGAAGAAAAAGCTCAGGCAATTGTAGAAGCAGCTGATGAAATCTTGGCAGGAAAATGGAACGAGCATTTCCCGCTTGTTGTATGGCAAACAGGCAGTGGTACACAATCGAATATGAATGTGAATGAAGTAATTGCAAACCGGGGGAATCAAATTTTAAAAGAAAAAGGACTTGATGTACATATTCATCCAAATGATGATGTGAACATGTCCCAAAGTTCAAATGATACATTCCCAACAGCGCTTCACGTTGCTTGTGTCATTGCGGTGGAAAATCAAGTACTGCCAGCAATTACGAAATTAAAAGAAACATTACAAGAAAAAGTAACTGCTTTTCAACATATTATTAAAATTGGGCGCACGCACCTGCAAGATGCAACGCCTCTAACATTAGGTCAAGAAATTAGCGGTTGGCACCGCATGCTTGAAAAAACAGAGCGTATGATTGCAGATAGCAATATGTATATGAAAGAACTTGCAATTGGTGGTACTGCAGTTGGAACAGGAATTAATGCTCATCCTAAATTTGGTGCGATGGTAGCAGAAGAAATTAGCCAGTTTACAGGAAAACAATTCGTGTCAGCACCAAATAAGTTTCATGCGTTAACAAGCCATGACGAAGTTGTTTTTGCACATGGGGCATTAAAAGCGTTAGCTGCTGATTTAATGAAGATTGCGAATGATGTGCGCTGGCTTGCAAGTGGTCCACGTAGCGGTCTTGGTGAAATTGTTATTCCTGCCAATGAGCCAGGCAGCTCAATTATGCCAGGTAAAGTAAACCCAACACAAAGTGAAGCTTTAACAATGGTGGTAGCTCAAGTTATGGGAAATGATGCAACAATTGGATTTGCTGCGAGCCAAGGTAACTTTGAGTTAAATGTGTTTAAACCAGTCATTGCGTATAACTTCTTACAATCCGCTCAATTATTAACAGATGCGACTGTTTCATTCAATGATAAATGTGCAGTTGGTATTGAGGCGAATGAAGAAGTGATTAATCAAAATGTAAATCGTTCTTTAATGCTTGTGACAGCATTAAATCCACATATCGGATATGAAAATGCAGCAAAAATTGCGAAACATGCTCACAAAGAAAGGTTAACTTTAAAAGAAGCAGCATTACAATCAGGATTATTAACAGAAGAACAGTTTGATGAAATTGTAGATCCGAAGAAAATGATCGCACCAAAAGAATAATTTGAATGAATGATAGAAAGCCAAGATTCTCGTTTGAGAGTCTTGGCTTTTTAGTATTACATATAATGAAAATTTTAATTAATGAATTTGGAGTTGCATTTTTATCATATATATAAATACAAGTTAAAAAAACGACATGAAAACCCCCTTTCTTTTTAGAGGGACGAGAGAATTTGGCCATGCATAGTAGCGATTTGTATATTAAAAAATTAAAATTGAATGCTGAATTGACGAAATGAATGAGTGCCAGTACCGTGCTTAACTAAATCTTTTTCATTTAAAAATTGAACAGCATATTTCACTTCTTCCAAAATAGTAGGCGGAAGACCAAGGGTATGGTGTGCCCCGTAAATTTGTTTAATGTGTGAAAGGCTTGCGATTTTATCTAGGGAATGAATTAAATCATGTGGATCTGTTGTTGGATAAAAAGCGAAAATGGTTCCTTCGTAAAGCAAATCTCCTGTAAATAAATATCCAGTCTCATAATCTTGTACACATATATGTCCTGGCGAATGGCCTGGGGCATGTATAATTTTCACGCTTCTATTTCCAATATCAATCATATTCCCATCTTGTAGTAATCCAGTTGGTTTTCCTTGAAATGGTTTGAAAGTTTCGGGATGAAATGTTTGAGGGATAGGTAAGGTAATGTCACGAGCGATATCTTTTCGAATTTGGTCGATAGATAAGCCTTTAATACCATTGATTAACCAATCTTCTTCTAATATATGTACGTATATCTCTTCGAACGCTGCGTGACTCCCGATGTGATCCCAGTGAACATGTGTTGTTATCACGATGATTGGTAAATCTGTTAATTGATCCGTAATTCGTTTTATATTGTCAATTCCTAATCCAGTATCAATAAGAATTGCTTTTTTGTCTCCTAATAGTAAGAATGAGTGAACTTTCTCCCAATGCCCATATTCACTAATGGCAAATGTTTTTGTATCGATTTGTTGTACAGTAAACCAAGGATCTTGAATTGTGACCATCATTTTTTACACCCCGTTATAAATTCTAATAATCTCCTCATCACAACATGTAGTGAAAGCGAAGAAGTTGAATAAGGACAGATGAAAAATTCCATTGATTAAGAGTTATTTCTCCGCAGTTGTTGAGAATACCTTTAGAAATAATTCTTTTTATTATGATTAAATAAAATAAAGGTAAACGTTTTTTAATAATGTTTATAAAATGAGTAAACAATACCTTGAAAAGTTTAATTTATTTGTGATAAGATGATGAAGAAAAAATAAACGATATTATAATTTGTTTGTATATTTAATAAACGGTTTGGAGGATTGTTTAGTATGAGTGATATTTCAGAGAAGTTTTGGGATGCTTCCGTTGAAGAATTGAAAAAAGGATATGTATTTGAAGAGGGGGCAGAAGAATATATTTGTTTAGCTTGCGGAGAAACTTTTATAAAAGGTGTTATTTATCAAGACGATAATATTTTGTATGAAGCAGAGAAATTTACGCAGTTGCATATTGAAAAAGAACATACATCTATGTTCGAATATTTATTAAATCTTGATAAAAAGTTTACAGGTTTAACAGATTTACAAAAGAAAATGGTTCAGTTTTTTCATATGGGTTTAAATGATAAAGAAATTGTGAAAGAGATGGATGGAGGAAGTACATCGACAATCCGTAATCATCGATTTACATTGCGTGAGAAAATGAAGCAGGCTAAGGTATTTTTAGCACTAATGGAATTGTCAGAAGAAAAATCAAAAGGACAGTCTAAATTTTTACCGATTCACCGTACAGCTACAATGGTAGATGACAGGTACAATATTACAGAAGATGAAAATAATGAAGTGTTGAAGTTGCATTTTACAGAAGGATTAGATGGACCACTTGTTAATTTTCCGAAGAAACAAAAGCGCAAACTTATCATATTGAAGCATCTAGTGAAAAAGTTTGATAGCACTCAGAAGTATACAGAAAAAGAAGTTAATGAAATTTTAGGAAATGTATATCCGGATTTTGTAACTTTGAGAAGATATTTAATTGAATATGGTTTTCTAGATCGCACGCCTGATGGAAGTAAATATTGGGTTAAGTTATAAGGAAAATGAATAGGAGAGCAAAATTAAAACAACTATACAAAGAGATTGGGATTGAATCTGGTATTTATTGTATTAAAAATACAATAAATAAGAAAATGTATGTTGAGAGTACGATGAATTTGAAAACGATGAGTGGAAGACGTTTTGAACTCAATGTAGGTTCACATACAAATAGAGCATTACAAGAGGATTGGAAGCAATATGGAGAGCGCGGATACAATCGAGTAATCTCTTAATAAAAGGAGAAATGAATTTTGAAACCACCTACAGATAATAACCAAGAAGGTGTAGAATCACAGAATCATGAGAGGGAAAGGAAACCAATATGGAAATCGATGTCCATGTTTTTAGTTCCTTTACTTTTAAGTAATGTATTACAATCAGTTGGACAATTGTTTGGTATGGTAGTGGTAGGACGATGGCTTGGAGTGAATGATTTAGCTGCTATTTCTGCATTTTTCCCATTGTTTTTTCTGCTTGTTTCATTCGTAATTGGAATTGGATCGGGTAGTTCTATTTTAATCGGTCAGGCGTTTGGTGCTCGTAATGAAGATCGCTTAAAAGCTATCGTTGGTACTACGCTTACCTTTACTTTTATAATAGGAGCCATTTTGGCGGTAGTGGGAAGCATATTTGCAATGGATATTATGCGCCTTATAGGAACACCAGAAAACATCATTGATATAAGTGTACATTATGCACGTATTTTATTTATTTCCATGCCAGTTTTATTCTTATATTTTGCATATACAACATTTATGCGCGGTACAGGAGATTCTAAAACACCATTTTACTTCCTAATTGTTAGTACAGCATTAAACATGATATTATTACCTGTTCTTATCTTTGGTTGGTTAGGAATACCGAAACAGGACGTTTATGGGGCAGCTTATGCTTCTGTTATTTCAACAATTGTAACGTTCATTGTTATGCTTATTTATTTAAAGAAAAAGAATCATCCATTACAGTTAGATGCCACAGTACGAAAGTATCTTCGTATGGATTGGGATCTATTAAAATTATTATTACGCCTTGGTATTCCAGCGAGTATTAACATGATATTAGTTTCGCTATCAGAGATTGCAGTAATTGCATTTGTGAATCGCTTTGGTTCTGATGCGACTGCAGCATACGGAGTTGTGAACCAGGTTGCAAGCTATGTGCAAATGCCAGCGGTCAGCCTTGGAATTACGGTATCAATTTTTGCTGCACAATCAATCGGTGCTAATCAATTTGATCGATTGCAGAAAGTTGTTCGGGCAGGAATTGTGATGAACTATATAATTGGGGGAGTATTAATTACTCTTATTTACTTGTTCTCAAGAGAAATTCTATCGTTATTCTTAACGAGTCCGAATACAATTGAAATTGCACATAGTTTAGTTATGATTACACTGTGGAGTTATTTGATTTTCGGTCACGCACAAATTATTGGTGCGACAATGCGGGCAAGTGGAACTGTACTATGGCCGACTGTTATCAGTGTTGTATCAATTTGGCTTGTGGAGGTACCTGTTGCATACTTCCTTTCTTATCATACAAGTCTTGGTATAAAAGGAATATGGATTGGATATCCAGCAGCATTTATTGTGAGCTTACTTTTACAATACGGATATTATAAACTTTCATGGCAGAAGAAACGCATTACACGACTTGTTAGTTAAAATAAAAATGTCCTCAGTGTTGAAAAAGGGCACTGAAAAAGTCCCTTAAAAAAGAAAAAGAAGATAATCACCCACTATATATAGATAGTTATCTTCTTTTTTATTTCTGTATATTGATAAAAATTCTGTTATTTACTCAAGGTAGACACTTTTTCAGTAGCCTTGTGTTGAAATGGGGACATTTCTATTTTTTTTGAGTATAAAGAACCTATAAATAACTTTTCAAAGTTACATCAAAATGGTGTCTCATGAGTTTTCCATCGTGCATATAGAATTCCCAGGCTTTCTCTGGATCTCCGATAATCTCAAAGGAATTTTCTGTTATATATAAAGCGCAATTATCCTCTAAAGCAATTCCATCTATATTACAGGCATGATTTTGTAAGAATAAATGGAAAGCGGTTGCTCTATCCGGTTGATTGTAATGGGGACAGAAGTGCTTGTTTACCATATTCCAGCCATTGTTTTCTATATAGCCATCTCCTATATAATTAGAACGAAGTCCGGTTGTAAACCAGCACATAGCACCAGCGCTACATCCTGCAATGAATGTTCCATTGTTTAGGGCTGCTATTAATTTTTCATCTATTTTGTTTTCCTTCCACTTTTCAAGCATATTGATATAATTTCCTCCACCTAGATAGATGAAATCAGCAAAATGAATCATTTCACTTATTTTATCTTCGCTCATGCTTTCTTTTATACAGCGTAGGATGTGAACATCACACCCTAATTGTGTTTCAAATGTTTCTCTAAATTCTTTTATATAACCTTCATCATCATTGCTTGCCGTTGGGATAAACAGTACCCTAGGAGATTGTTTCCCAGTTAACTCTATAAGTCGTTGATTTATTTGGAAATGATTTGTTTGTTCAAAGTAACCGCCACCAATTACAGCTAACTTCATAATGAAGCACCACCTAATAGATTTTTGTTATGTGTAGAATTTCGCTGTAAAAGAGTTTCATTCCTGCTGTAACAAAATATGAAAAGTAAAAAGCGTAAATGAATAAAGGAAATGTTTTTTGAGTAATTTCTATATTTGACATTTTATTTATTTCATACTACAATTCGTAGTGTGATGGGAGGTAGTATATGTTCACACAAAACTATAAGTTAAATGAGCAAGGATTAAACCATTTTTTTGGACCGCTCGAAGCGAAGATTATGGAGATTATTTGGAACACTTCAGGTATTACAATTAAAGAAGTCCAACAAAATTTAAGTGAAGAATCTCCTGTGAATTTTAATACAGTAATGACTGTGATGAATCGGTTAGTAGAAAAAGGACACTTACAAAAACAAACGGTAAAAAGAAGCGGTGTATATCGTGCTGTACAAACGAAAGAGTCCTTTTTATCAAATCAAACAAAGAAAATGACACAAGAATTAATGGGAGAGTTTGGTGATCTCGTTGTGAATCACATGTTAGATGAACTAGACCAAGCTGATCCAGCTTTAATAAAGAAGTTAGAAGCAAAACTAAATCAATTGAAAAAAGAGGACTAGTATGATGAAGTGGCAAATACGAAAAATGGTATTGTTAGCATGCATCATTAGTATTCTCTTTTTCGGTATGTTAGTGTACTACGTTACATATCCATTTCTCTTTGAAAATAAAACACTTTTTTTATCACAGTTTTGTCTCTTTGAATTGCAAAAACACATGAGAGAATTATCGATCATTCGCATCATAATGGGTGGATTGTTGTTATTCACCTTATTGGTTGTATGTAAAAGAGTGTGGAAACAGTTTTTCTATAGCCGGAAATTACAGAGAAACTTGGTTGGGGTTATTCGGAAAGAAAAACAACTGTATTTGCTACCATCTTTAGAAGTTACAGCGTTTACTATCGGGGTTATTCATCCGAAAATCGTTCTTTCAGAAGGTGTATTTCAATCTTTTTCAGAAGAAGAAATCGATGCGATTGTATTGCATGAAGAATATCATCAAAAGAATCGTGATCCTTTAAAATTGTTTCTCTTTACGGTGTTAGCAGAAGGGATGATGTACGTTCCAGTATTGAAAGGGATGTTACAACGTTATCATATGTATCAGGAGCTATTGGCAGATAAATATGCGATGGATCAAATGAAATCATCTTTTGCGTTAGGTAGTGCATTATTAAAATTAATTAAAATAAAAACAGCATCTACTCCGTTTATAACAGCGTCGTTTGCAAAGACGGCAATCAATTTGCGTATTGAGCAAATTGTTAGTCCGTCATCTATAAAGCTAAGCATGCCGTTACATACAAATTCAGTTTACGTGACTATGGGGCTATTTCTTATTTCGTTTGTACTAATTATTGGAGAGTGCATATAGCCTCTTTTTTTAATATTTAACACTACTTTATGTAGTGTTTTGTAGGAGGAGGAAAATGAACGCAGCAGATTTAACGATATGGCTTGTAGTAGGAGCAGGGATACTTTCGTTTGTATCACCATGTTTGTTTCCGCTATACCCATCTTATTTATCGTATATTACAGGTGTTTCCATTCAAGATCTAAAAGAAAACCGCGGTATGATGCAAAAATCAGCACTGATGCATACGTTGTTTTTCATAATCGGTTTTTCCATTATTTTTTATGCACTAGGTTTATCTGTAAGTTGGATTGGTGTAACCTTTACCTCTAATCAAAGGCTGATTCAACAAATTGGTGGAATCTTTATTATCATCATGGGTTTATTTATGACAGGACTATTTCAGCCGAAATGGCTTATGTCAGAAAAGAAAATTCATTATAGGGGTAGATCGACTGGATATATACGTTCTATTTTTGTTGGTATGACATATGCAGCTGGATGGACGCCATGCGTGGGTCCGATATTCTCTGCAGTGTTAATGCTTGGTGCGACAAATCCAGATGAGGCATTTCTTTATATTACAGCGTATACACTTGGTTTTGCAGTTCCATTCTTTGTCATGGCATTTTGTATAGGTAAAGTCAAATGGATTGTGACGTATGCGGGTGTCATGATGAAAATTGGCGGGGGGATAATGATTCTGACTGGTGTTTTACTTTATACGAATCAAATGACTAAAATAACTGCATTCTTCATCAGATTATTTAATGGACTTACAGGGTTTTAAAAAAATAGGAGGGAAAATAGTGAAAAAATTAATTGCAATTATACTAGCTGGAGCGCTTATTTGGGCTGGAGTTAACTTTTATAATTCCAAGCAAGAAGAAAAAGAACGGAAAGCAAAACAAGCAGCACTGCAAGAGAAAGAAGTATTACCACAGCCAGGATTTAAAGCTCCAAAAATCACACTAAAAGGACTTGATGGAAAGCTTTATTCATTAAATGATGCAAAAGGAAAGCCGTATATTATCAACTTCTGGGCATCATGGTGTAAGCCATGTGAAATGGAAGCACCAGACTTAGTACATCTTTATGAGAAATATAAAGGAGAAATCGAAATTTTTGCGGTGAATGCAACGATTGGAGATCCAGTGCAAGAAGCGGAGGCGTTTGCAGAGCGTTTTGGATTTAAGTTCCCGGTTTTGCTAGATATAGATGGAGTGGCAGGACTTGATTATAAAATTGTTTCACTGCCAACAACATTCTTTGTTGATAAAGATGGGATTATTGTAGAGCAAGCGCGTGGAGTATTGCCTCCGAATCAATTAGAACAGAAATTTAAACAATTAATTGAGAAGTAAAAGGGGACATCATAATGATGATGGAATGGATGGTAAAAGTACAGCCGATTTCCCCTGTATTAGGAGTTTTAATTGGGCTGGTTTTGATGAAATTGAAGTTAAAGAAACAATGTATCTCATATGAGGGAATTATGGATACGATAACAAATGGCTTCTTTATCATTATGTTAGTATGGAAATTTGCACCGGCACTTTTAAATCCGGAGTGGGCTGTTCATGCACCGTGGCAAGCATTATTAGCTGTTGGAGATGTAAATCACATTATAATTGGCTGTTTCATTGCTAGCGGATATGCTATATGGAAAAGTAAAAAGGCTAATTTTTCACTTTGGATCTTACTAGATGTACTTCCTTTTGCAATCGGAAGCATTATTATTTTTTATTATCTATTCCATCAGCATATTGGTATGAACACAACAATGCCGTGGGGAACGAAACTGTATGATTCGAAATTTTTCTATCATCCTATATATATGTATGAAATTATGATAGCAATCTGCATAATGGGATGGCTGTGGATAAAAAACGAGAGATTAGGAACTAGAAAATACATGAGTTATTTTCTAATTGTAGAAGGAATTGCGCATATATTGATTTCACTTATAATTGAGCAAATGCCGTTATTATTTGGTCTGTCTATGCAGCAGTTACTTATTTTTGTTGTGATTAGTATAGGTATTGTATTGCTTCCGAAAAAATAAAAAACGGCAATGTATGAATAACTGTTCGTACATTGCCGTTTTTAGTATTTTTATAGATTGTATGAATCGGTATCTTTAATTAGTGTGGGGTGTCTCCATAAGTGTAAAGTGAGTATAAAGTTATTTAAAAAATTATCAAGACCTAAATCCAAAAAACACTTAAAATATCAAGCTCCTAACATATTATATATGACTAATATGTTAGGAGCTTTTATTTTTGTTAATGAGTTTTGAAACTGAATTTGAATAGTATTTTTCTCTATTTGGGTAGAAATAAGTAAAGTCCTATAAACGGTCGTTTTTGGTACCCATGATTACAATAAAATTGGTTCAAAAACAAGTAGCCATTACCATGTTCTTGCGATCTACATCCATAAAGAGTCGCAAAGCAATACTTTATAAACCATTACTTTGCGGTTAGTGACAAGAACCCTGTCATCAGGCCATAGAAGCGGTCAGATTCTTTTCCTGCCCCATGCCAAGTGTATCGATACATAAGTTTTAGTTTGAAATAACATGCCAACAATGAAGAGGGAAGCTACAATAGATTTTACTTGAAGCCTGTGATATCATTTAACTTTATATAGAAAGAGGACGTGAGCAATCGTGATTACAATTAAAGCGCCTAGACCCGATATTACAATTACGAAACAGAAAGATCCGGAACTAAGTAATATGTATGGGTTTACTGATTTTCACCTAATTCCTAGAGATAAAGGTGGAATCTTTATGTTTTATAACAACAAGAATGAACTAATGTTTGTTGGTAAGGCAAGAAAGTTAAGACCAAGAATAAAAAAACATTTTGAAGATACTGTATCAGTAATCAAAGACCATAGAGATGAAGTAATCAAAATTGATGTTTGTCTTGTAGAAAACGCGATGGAAAGAGAAATTTATGAAACATATATCGCTAATAAACAAAAGTCGAAATATAATGTAGACAAAGTGTTCTTTAAATAAGTAAAAGCTCATAAAAAGGACTAATAAAATGAGATAACTTTGCCTCGGCTTATTAGTCCTTTTTTACCGCTTGCAACGTTACGTTGCACAATGATACGGATATCATTTGAGAGAAAGAACAATTTGATACGATAAAGGATGGGAATAGATTGGATAATCATAGCCAAACACCGGCGTATATATATACGTATGCATTTCGCGAAGAGGAACGTTCTTTATGTTATATGGAGATGCGCTCACTTTTTGGAACGGAATCGCACTCTAATATATTGAAAAGCACAATCAAAATTGATCCGAGCCGAAGCCCGTTTATTAAAGAACGGATTGACGTAATGTATGAAGGAGATGAGCTGCCAGATATTTTGAAGCAGGTCGAACAGATTGATTTGTCTGGATCCACGTTTAAAGTCATCTTCGTTAAAATTAATGATCTTGATAAATCGAAAAAAATAGAATACGGAGAACGCCGCCTTATTGAGCGAGATATCGGCATGCATATTGAAGGTGAAGCCGATGTGCATCATCCAGAGCGTGTATTTGGCATTGTAATCATTGGCGGACGTTGGTACTTCGGAACATATATGGAAAGCGAGGCTGTTTGGTTCCATCACGTGAAAAAACCACGCAGCTATTCTACGTCACTAAGCACACGTGTAGCGAGAGCTGTTGCGAATATCGCTGTGCCAAATCCTGATGGAGTCAAAGCGATCGATCCATGCTGTGGTATTGGAACGGTAGTGGTAGAAGCACTCTCTATGGGCATTGACATCGTTGGCCGTGATATTAATCCGCTTGTCGTAATCGGATCAAGAGAAAACATCGCGCATTTTGGTTTTGAAGGAGACGTAACGGTAGGACCTATCGAAGACATTCAGACAAACTACGATGTAGCAATTATCGATATGCCGTACAATCTATTTACGTGCGCAACACCAGAAGATCAATTCTCGATTTTAAAACATGCGCGCCGTATTGCAAAAAAAGTAGTAGTTGTAACAAGCGAAACAATGGATCACATGATCGAAGAAATTGGATTTGAAATTACAGACCGCTGCGTAACAAGAAAAGGAAACTTTTCTCGGCAAATTCTTGTTTGTGAATAGGGAAGTAAGGGAAGACCAATGGGTGCATTGGTCTTTTTTTGTTTACTTTTCATTTTTAATGGTACAATTTCACTTTGAGGGTAAGGTAGAGTGGGATATGGACACAAATAAGCACGGTGAAATGCGCTATTAGGGGTCACCATACATGCCCATCAAGCTAAGATTTTGAAGTACCCCCAAAACAAATATTTTATCTCACTTTTTTGTTTTATAGATTATTAATTTCTTTTATTGTTTTATTAAAAAAATGTTTTAGACTATAGAATAAAGTATTAGACTATTAAAAAATAGTTGTAGACTGAAAAGGTGTTTTCTGTACAGAATTCAATAACTTATGGAAGAATTGTGGATTTGAAATAAAGATTAACCGTTTATAAAAAAGTTGCACCGTTTTACCCCTTTAGATATTTTTGTCTAATGTTGATTTAAAATAAAGTCTGATAAAATTATAATATCAAGATCTAAATCATAAAAAATAAAAGGGGAATACATATTAGTATAGATAATATGTATTCCCCTTTTATTTCTTATTTAACAAACGAATCCAATTGTTGAGTAACATTTTACATGTATCTACATTAAAATACAGGCGGGGTAACAGAAAATAAAACGACTGCACTTTGATTAAAATTATTTTCCCATTTATGTTTCAAATATGCTGGTATTTTCACACTATCACCAGCTTCTAATACATATTCTTCTTCCTCTAAATATACCTTAATCTTTCCTTCTAAAATAAATGCTACTTCTTCTCCTTTATGTTCTAGAGGATTTTCTGACGAAGAAGTATTCGGAGGCAGATTCATAATCGCTGTTGCTAAATTCCCTGTAAAATCGGGTGACAATAACTCATAAGATAAATTATCAATAATCATTTTTTTTCGTTTACTAGATCTGACTATCAAATCATCCGTTTTAGTTTCTTCAAGTAAAAAACTAAAAGTTGGAACATCAAGAACTTTAGCTAAAACCTTCAGTGTTTGAATAGAAGGATTAGCTGACCCTCTCTCAATTTGACTTAACATTGAAGGGGTAATTTCAGCTAATTTTGCTAACTCTCTACTATTTAATCCCTTAATTTTTCTATATTTTTCAATCTTCTTCCCGATGTCTATATTTTCCATAACTCATACTCCTTAATAAAAAATATTTAATTTGATTTAAATAAATTAAATTAAAATTAACATAAAGATAATTGTGTGTTAAACTGTATTAAAATTTATTTAATTATAATTTATTATGAAACTTGCTACAAGAAAATGAGGAGGATTGGACCAATGAAGGGGATTGAAAATGAAAATATACAAGAGTGGAAGGATAAATACCCGTTACTAGACAGGCTTATTTCGATGGAAGAAGTATTTTGGATTAATCCTAATATCGAAAAATTTGAAGTAGGAATGAAAAGTTCTCCTCTTACTCAAGAGGACGTAAAGGATGCAGAGGAAAGATTGAAACGTTTTGCGCCATATATCGCGAAAGTATTCCCTGAAACAAAAGGAACAAACGGCATTATAGAATCTCCTTTAGTGAGAGTGCCTTCTATGAAACGTTCTTTAGAACAGAATTATGAGCAACCTATATTAGGGGAATTATTATTAAAATGTGATAGCCATCTTCCAATATCGGGATCGATTAAAGCAAGAGGAGGAATTTATGAGGTTCTGAAACATGCGGAAAAATTAGCCTTTCAACATGGAATGTTAACGGTGCAAGATGATTATTCAATTTTAGATAGTGATCGTTTTCGAAACTTTTTCGCAGAGTATTCCATTACGGTAGGATCAACTGGAAATTTAGGACTTAGTATAGGCATCATGAGTGCAAAGTTAGGCTTTAATGTGACTGTTCATATGTCAGCTGATGCAAAACAATGGAAAAAGGATTTGCTAAGAAGCAAAAATGTAACGGTTATTGAATATGAAGCGGATTATAGTAAAGCGGTAGAAGAGGGGCGTCTGCAAGCAAATGCAGATCCTAGCTGCTATTTTGTCGATGATGAAAATTCTCATGATTTGTTTTTAGGATACTCTGTGACAGCATCACGTTTACAAAAACAACTAGAAGAGTTAGAGATCACAGTAGATGAAGATCATCCTTTATTCGTTTACCTTCCATGTGGAGTAGGTGGTGGACCTGGAGGAGTAGCATTTGGTTTAAAGCTATTATATAAAGACAATGTCCATTGCTTCTTTGCAGAACCTACTCATTCTCCATGTATGTTACTTGGTTTAATGACTGGACTTCATGATAAAATTGCTGTCCAAGATATTGGCATTGATAATGTAACAGACGCGGATGGACTTGCTGTAGGGAGACCGTCTGGATTTGTAGGGAAAACGATGGAACCTTTTTTAAGTGGTAATTACACAGTTAGCGACGAGCAGTTGTATAAGTTGTTAAAGGAACTTGCTGATGCAGAGAAGATTTATTTAGAACCTTCTGCACTAGCAGGTATGATCGGACCAATGAAATTATGTAAAGAGGGCAAAGAATATTTACAGAAGTATAATGTAACGGAAAAAGTGAATAAAGGTACACACATCGTTTGGGGAACTGGTGGTAGCATGGTTCCTAAAGAAGTGATGATGCAATATTATCAAAAGGGATTAAATTTAGCGCTAGAAGAAGAGAAGTAATGTAAGATGAGGCATGAATAGCCTCATCTTTTTGATTTAAGTAAGATTACCAACTCTTAAGAAGAAGTGGAGGGAAATCAGTATATATACATCAATTAAAAAAACGACATAAAACATTTCTATTTAGGTGGGAGAGAGCATCTGGCCATGCATAGAATCGGTCAGGGCCTTTTTCTGCCACATACGAAGTAAAAACAGAGTGTAGGTTATTTTTTATTCTGCATAGCAGGGATTTAGATATTGAAAAATTAAAATGGATTTATATAACTTGCCGTATATTTAACTAGTCGTTCTAGCAAATGCTAAAATTCTTTGTTATTTTCACCGAGGTTCTTTATAGTATAGATATAAGCTTTTTCAAGATATACAAGGTTACTAATATGAATTGAATACAATTAAGAAGCTTCATTTTACATAACAAGAGGGTGTGTATATACAATGTCACTACAGTCAAAATATTTAGCGGGTATTTCACTTGGGGTTATGGGCGTAGGTTTTGCAGCAACAATCCCGTTTCAAGGAACGATAGCAGGAGAGATTATACAAGGTGGGTTTGAGGCTGGATTAGTTGGTGGACTTGCCGATTGGTTTGCGGTTACAGCGCTATTTCGTCATCCGATGGGTATTCCCATTCCGCATACAGCTTTATTACCTAAAAACCGGAAACGGGTTACAAAAGGACTCATTTCTACATTAGAGAATGAGTGGCTGACGAAGGAAAGTATCACAAATAAAGTGAAAGAAATGCAGTTAGCGCAAATGGTATTACAAGTTGCTGAGAGAGAGTTGCAATCCGATAGCGTGAAGAAAGGGATTGTTACAATTGCTGAAAAGGCGATTCTTCAAATTGATACCGAAAAGCTAGCTACTGTAATTGAAAAAGAATTAAAAACATATTTGCATACGATTAATACAGGAAACATATTGGAAATCCTTATTAATCAATTAGTTGTACAAGAATATGATGAAAAAACGCTTGATTACATGTTGGTGAAAGCGAAAGAGTGGACAGCTCAAGATGAAGCTCGTTATCAGCTCGGAAGTTTAGGTATGAAAGCAATGGAAAATATAAAAGTGGATGGATTTTTGCAGTTTACTCTTAAATCTTTCATGAATATTGTAGATGAAGAGAAAATCGGAAACATTTTGCAGAAGTTTGTGATTAGTAATATTAGTAGTTTACAAAACCCTGATAATAGTACAAGACAACTTATATTAATGAAAATTCGCCAAGAACTTATTAATGTGAAGGGGAATGAAGCGGTATTACAGGAATTGGAGAATTGGAAAGAAAGCTGGATTACAAATTGGAATGCTGCTGACAAAATAAAAGAATTGCTAGGACAAGCACAGGAAAGAGCGGTTGCTTTTATTAAAAAAGAAGAGTTTGCAGATCAATATATTCTTCCGTTTTTAACAAAGCAAATGAACAAAGTGAAAGAAGACCAAGTAACAGTTCAAAAAATAGAGGATTGGTTGCAAAAGCAAATTGTAAACCTTGTTGAAAATAATCATTCTAAAATTGGAAAGCTTGTACAAGAAAATCTTGATAAGCTAGACGATCAAACATTGATTGAAATGATTGAAAATAACCTCGGTAAAGATTTGCAATGGATCCGTGTGAATGGCGCTGTTTGTGGTTTTATGATTGGATTAGTTTTAGAAGGAATTAAAGCACTTATATAGGAAAGAACCTT
Organism: Bacillus sp. NPDC094106; assembly: GCF_044764345.1. Lineage (NCBI taxonomy): Bacteria > Bacillati > Bacillota > Bacilli > Caryophanales > Bacillaceae > Bacillus > Bacillus sp. NPDC094106. Next base: position 41,822 of record NZ_JBIWHY010000030.1, read on the forward strand.
CCATATGATATGAAATCCATGTGGAAGGTTTTTTAGTATCTGAAGAAATTTCTACTTCAATTATATAGACGTAAGACATGATTAGTGACTCTACATATATGTAAAAAACATAATAATATATTTTTAGGGGAGAAACTACTTCAAAAAAGTGTGAAAAAATGGTATGGAGAAGTATATAATGAGCAATAGGGAATGTTACATGGAGAAAGGATGTGAATGTTAGTAGGAGAATTTCCATACTAACAAACATGAAAATAAAAATATTAATAGCTGATGATAACTCTTTTATTAGAGAAGGCATGAAGATTATTTTAAGTACATACGAAGAATTTGAAGTGTTAGAAACAGTAAATGATGGGAAAGAGGCTCTAGATTATTGCAAAAAACATGATGTAGATATTGCGCTTTTAGATGTCCGTATGCCAAATATGAATGGTGTAGAGGCGACAAAGTTAATATGTGAGGAGACAAAAGCGAAGCCGCTTATTTTAACGACATTTGATGATGATGAGTATATTTTAGAGGCAGTAAAAAACGGAGCGAAAGGTTATTTACTGAAAAATAACGACCCGGAGCGCATTCGTGATGCGATAAAAGGAGTATATAACGGGCAAACTGTTATGCAAGACGTAGTGCTTGATAAAATTAAGTCTAACTTGCTGGAAAATAAAGAAGAGGAGTCAAAAATAGATAAGACTCTTTTCACAGAGAGGGAACTTAGTATTATTGCTTTAATTGCAAAAGGATTTTCTAATAAAGAAATTTCGAAGCAACTTTTCATATCAGAAGGAACGATTGCAAATTATATTACATCTATTTTAGGGAAAACTGGACTTGAACATCGCACACAAATTGCGATTTACTATTTAACAGGGAAAGTAGATTAATGATATGGAATTTTGGTTAACTGTCAGTAAACTTATTGTCTTTATATATATAGTGTTCAGCTACATTCATTTAAATGTTACGAACTTACCGTGGATTATATTTACGTTACTTATATACCTTTCTGTAAACATAATGATTTCTATATTAAAAAAAGATACATACAAAAAGTTTTTAATCTGTGTGTCAATTGGCGTAGTCATGTTATTTACATGGAAGGTTCATCCGTTTTTTATTTTGTTTTTACCTTTGAACTTATATGAAATTGCAAATTATTATATAGAAAAGAAATGGTTAATCTTTTTCATTATGACCCTTCCTATTATTTTTATAGGTGAAGGTATTCAAATGACGTATGGACTTATTAGTGCATTTTGTTTTTTTTCCTTAACGATAGCCCACCGCTATATAGCACGATTATTAAAATTCGAAATGCAAAATGATAAAATGAGAAAAGACATACAAAGACTTACGAAAAGTTTAAATGAAAATAAAGATTACATAAGGCAATCAGAATACACATTTAAGTTGGAGGAGAGAAATCGATTATCTCAAGAAATTCATGATAAAATTGGTCACTCGATGACGGGGGCACTTATTCAAATGGAAGCAGCGAAGAGATTAATGGAAATAGATAAAGTGAAATCTGCGGAGTTATTACAAAATGCAATTCATATTTCGAAAGACGGCATTGAAAGCATTCGGATTACATTAAAAAATATGAAGCCACCAACAGAGCAAATTGGCATTCATCGTATGAAATTATTCATAGAGGAATTTGCCGGTAAGCATGATATAAACATTCCTTTCGTATATAAAGGGAATTTAGATATGATTTCTCCAATTCAGTGGAAAATTATCGGTGAAAATGTTACGGAGGCGCTAACAAATGCGATGAAATACGCTGATGCAACCGTCATCTCAATAGATATTCGTGTGCTTAATAAAATGGTGAAAGTACAAGTAAAGGATAATGGAAAAGGTGAAATTCTCGTTAAAAAAGGTCTCGGTATTATGGGGATGGAGGAGAGAACAGCGTCTGTAAACGGGAAAATTATTGTAGATGGGACAAGTGGTTTTTCAGTAACAATGTTGTTGCCGATATAGGAAAGTGTGATGAGGATGAATCATCTCATATGAAAAAAGTGAATAATCTCATGTGAAAAGAATGAACTTCTGCACTGAGCAGGTTCATTCTTTTTGTTTATAATAACAGCAGAGAAACCGAAATAGGGGTGAAATGATGAATACATTGGAAATTAAAAATTTAACGAAAAAATTTGGTGATTTCATCGCGGTAGATAATATGTCTTTATCTATTAAAGAAGGAGAAATATTTGGATTTTTAGGATCGAATGGTGCTGGTAAGAGTACAACGATAAATATGATTGCTGGGCTGTTAAGAAGTAATGAAGGTGAAATCAGCATACTAGGAAAAAATATAAAAAAAAATAATCGATTTGCGAAAATGAACATCGGTATTGTTCCGCAAGATATAGCAATATATGAAGAGCTAACCGCCTATGAAAATGTGAAATTCTTTGCCGGATTGTACGGACTAAGAGGAGCTGAGCTAAAAGCGAGAGTAGAGGAAGCGCTTCAATTTGTGGGGCTTAGTGATAAACATAAAAGCTACCCGAAAAACTTTTCTGGCGGGATGAAAAGAAGGCTGAATATCGCTTGTGCAATCGCTCATAGACCGAAGTTAATTATTATGGATGAACCGACAGTTGGAATTGATCCGCAGTCAAGAAATTATATCCTTCAGTCTGTCCGGAAATTAAATGAAATGGGAAGCACCATTATTTATACGAGTCACTACATGGAAGAAGTAGAAGAGATTTGTACGAAAATAGCAATTGTAGATCACGGTAAAGTAATTGCAGAAGGAACGAAAGAACAGTTAAAAGCGATTATTACAGATACGAAAGACGTTTGGATTGAAGTGAAGTCAGTAGAAAATCTAGACGTTGAAAAATTAAAAGAGATAAACGGTGTGAAAGCTGTTCAAATTGAAGAGAACGTAATTAAAGTAAATTCTGATGCAGGATTAAATAATTTAAATAAAATTATTCAACACTTTATTAATCATGACATTGAAATTCGCTCGTTAGAGGAGCAGGCTCCGAATTTAGAAACAGTATTCCTTACATTGACCGGAAGAAACTTACGAGATAAATAAAGTGATTTTAAGAATAGAAAAGGGAGGTTCATCGATTGAACATCTTCAATATTGCAGTTATGCACATTAAAAGAGATTTCAGGGACGTAAGAACTTTAGTTTTTATGTTAGCATTGCCGATTGTGCTTATGCTTGTATTAGGAACAGCGTTAAGTAACGCATTTAATAGCGATAGTCATTCGATTAAAGATATACAAGTGCTTTATAAAGATGAGGCGATTAGCATGTTTTCTCAATCATTTGAAGCATTTACTAAAGAGGTCGATAAATCGGGAATCCATTTTAAAAAAGCTTCCGAAGGTATAGATGGGAAAGAAGAAGTGAAGCAAAATAAATATGCTGCATATGTAGAATTGAATAAAGATGGTGCGAAATTTTATGGAAGCGACAGAAGTAGTATTGAAGGAAGTATTGTTGAAGGAATGCTTACGACATTTGTTGATAAGTACAATGTAGCAGTTGAAGTTGCAAAAGTAGACCCAAGTAAGGTTAGCTTAGTTATTTCAAACGGAAATCATAATGATTATATTAAAGAAACATCTTTACAAGCTGCTAAAAAACCAGGTTCTATGGATTACTTTGCGGTTGTAATGACGACAATGATTGCACTGTATGCTGCAATGGGTGCGAGTTTTTTAATTCGAGGAGAACGAATACGTAAAACAGGAGATCGTTTAATTGCAGCACCTATAAGTAAGGCTGAAATTTTCATTGGGAAAGTGCTCGGTAGTCTTGTAGCAAATGCACTTTGTCTATTACTCGTCGTTTTATTTAGTAAATTTGTTTTTCAAGCGAATTGGGGCGACCATCTTGGAATCATATTTATTATTTTACTAACAGAAGTCTTTCTAGCAATTAGCTTCGGTTTAGGGATCGGATATATTACAAAAACAGGTGAGGCATCTAGAGCGATTATTATGGTTGTTGTGCAATTAGCTTCTATTTTTGGCGGTGCTTATTTCGTAGTGGAAGAAAATGTTGTTACGAATTTATCGCCATTAACGTGGGCCAACACAGCCATTATGAAAATTATTTATGCAAATGACATAGGGGCGGCGCTACCGGTAATATCTTTAAATCTCGGAATTTCAGCACTCTTTTTATTAATTGCGATTATTGCATTACGTAGACGGGAGGGGCTATAGTATGAAAGATATTTTATGGCTCATACAAAAAACGTTATCTGTACTTCTGAAAAATAAAAAAGGGTTACTAATCATTATTAGCTTGCCGATAATAGGAACACTCATCTCCTTTTCGATATATGGAAATGTAGAGCAAGGAACGTTAAATATCGGGGTTATAAATAAAGAAAATCAGCCTATAGCAAATGATACAGTGAAATTTTTAGAAGGATTAAATCATGTAAATGTAAGTAAAGTTAAGGAGTCTGAAGTAGAAGATAAACTCACTTCAAAAAAACTTGATGGTGTTATTACATTAGAGTCCGGTTTTTCGGAAAGTGTTCTAGAAGGGAAACCGAGCCATATTGAGATTTCATCGATTAAAGGCGATCAAGTAACGGGGTTTATAAAATCATATTTATATAACTATGTTGATAACATCGCTGCGATTAGTAAAGTGGCAGGTGCGGATCAAAGTACGTTTAATAATATGTATGCAGGGTATCAAAAAAGTTCATTTAAAGTAAAGTCTGAGACACTTGAAGATACTTCGAAAAATAAGGATATGACAAATCAAACGATTGGTTATCTTATCATGTTTATGCTATTTTCAGCGGTGAACTTATCAGGATTTATTTTAAAAGAAAAAGAGAACAGAACGTATTTTAGATTATTATCGACACCGATAGATGGAAAGAAATTTATATTATCTAATGTCGCGGTGAATATGATTATATTAACATTGCAAATTGTAATTGCAGTATTATTTATGACGAATGTTTTTCATACGAATATAAATATGCCTTTCACAGTTATGATTGGTGTACTCATGATATTTGCTTTAATCGCAATTGGTTTATCATTAGTTATTGTGTCTTTTTCAAAAAGTTCAACTGCTTCAAATGCGTTGCAAAATGTTGTTATTGTACCGACATGCTTATTAGCGGGATGTTATTTTCCGTATGATATCATGCCGAAAACGGTACAAAAAATAGCTGATTTTTTACCGCAACGCTGGTTAATGGACACGATTTCGAAATTGCAGCAAGGAATTCCGTTTTCAGAGTTGTATTTAAATATTTTAATCTTATTCGCCTTTGCGATAGCATTCTTCTTAATTGCGATTTATAAGTTTGGGCGGAATAATGATGCGAGGAATTTTATTTAATGAATACTCCCCCACTTAGCAAAGCTTGAAGTGGGGGTTTCTAACGTTTCGACCTAACGGACGATTAACGTCAGTGGAGTTAACACATTAGCGA